>JBEGTP010000327.1:0-7748 GCA_041179365.1 Pseudomonadota bacterium | reverse complement strand
GCTGAGCGTTGCGGCCACAGCATCAATCTTTGCGCGACCTTCTTCAAGCAAGGCGGTGTCCCGGAAAACAGCGGCGTGCTTTTGCATCGTGCGTTGCATATCTTCGCGGATACGGGCTGTCGGCGTGTTTCCGCTTGCGTTGCGAAACCGGTCGACGCGCGCGAGCGCAGCATCGGCTGAATTCGCCGGCAAAGGCGCGTGCGGGCTATTGGGCTTGATAATTTCTGCGAGCCGCTTACCCGTCGCGCGTCCAAAGACCACAAGGTCAATGAGCGAATTTGAGCCTAGCCGATTGGCTCCGTGCACAGACACGCAAGCGGCTTCACCCACAGCAAACAGGCCCGGCACAACGCTATCGTCATTTTTGCCCTTTTTGGTCACGACTTCGCCGTGATAGTTACAAGGGATACCGCCCATATTATAGTGGACGGTCGGTGTCACGGGCAGCGCTTGGCGTGTCAAATCGACGCCAGCAAAAATCTTGCCCGTTTCGGTGATGCCAGGCAGCCGATCAGCCAGCACTTTTGGGTCGATGTGATCGAGATGCAGGTAAATATGATCCTTATGCTCGCCAACACCGCGTCCTTCGCGCATCTCAAGCGCCATGCAGCGTGAAACCACATCCCGCGAAGCGAGGTCCTTCGCGTTGGGGGCATAGCGCTCCATGAAGCGTTCCCCTTCCGAGTTGGTAAGATACCCGCCTTCGCCGCGCGCGCCCTCGGTGATGAGAACACCAGCGCCGTAAATGCCGGTCGGGTGAAACTGAACAAACTCCATATCTTGGAGCGGAAGGCCTGCGCGCGCGACCATCCCGCCACCATCGCCCGTGCATGTATGGGCTGAGGTTGCTGAGAAGTAGCAGCGGCCATAGCCACCTGTTGCCAACACAACCGCATGGCTGCGGAAACGGTGGATGCTGCCATCCTCCATACACATGGCGATCACGCCGCGGCACACAGGGCCATCGGCGCTCTCTTCCATGATCAGATCAAGCGCAAAATACTCAATATAAAAATCGGCGTCATATTTTAGGCTTTGCTGGTAGAGCGTGTGGAGCATGGCGTGGCCAGTCCGGTCAGCCGCAGCGGCTGTGCGCTGTACGGGCGGACCTTCGCCCATGTTTTGCATGTGGCCGCCAAAAGGGCGCTGATAGATGGTGCCATCTTCGTTGCGACTAAAGGGCATGCCCGCATGCTCAAGCTCGATCACAGCGGCCGGTGCTTCGCGGCAAAGATATTCGATCGCGTCTTGGTCACCCAACCAGTCCGACCCCTTGACGGTGTCAAACATGTGCCAGGTCCAGTGATCGGGAGAGTTATTGCCAAGGCTTGCTGCGATGCCGCCTTGGGCTGCAACAGTATGACTGCGTGTCGGGAAAACCTTCGTGATGCACGCGGTCTTCAGGCCGGCTTCGGCCGAGCCCATCGTTGCCCGCAAGCCAGAGCCGCCTGCACCTACAACGACGGTGTCATAGCTGTGATCGATGATCTTGTAAGCGTCAGCCATTAGCTAGCGGCTCCCATAAAGACGATTCGTCCAAGGGCGAAAAACGCTGTGGCACCAAGCCCATAAGTCGCAAAAGTCAGTGCGGTCAGGCTCGCAAATTTGAGACCTTCGTCGTGGACATAATCTTCGATGAAGACCTGGAGACCGCTTTTCATGTGCGTAACGACTGACAGAATCAGCAGCGCCATGGGGACGCCAGCAAGCGGCGAACGCAGCCAGTTAAACAGTGTCTCATGATCATAATCGGGGAGGCGGATGATCGAGACGATCAGCCAGAGCATGAGCGCAAAATTAGCAATCGCGGTTGTCCGCTGGACGATCCAATGTTCTGCGCCGTGCTTTGATGAGCCTAGGCCGCGCACGGCCCCTAATTGTGTTCCGTTGCCCATAGCCTCAACCCTTTCCATACCAAAGATAGCCCCAAGTCGCAGCGGTCAGAATGATTGCCATGATGAAGGCCGCAATGGTTCCAGACTTATTTGCGTTGAGTTCATAGCCCGTTCCAATATCAAGGAAGAAGTGACGAACGCCTGAGCAGAGATGCTGAAAAAATGCCCACGTCAGTCCGATTTTAATGACGAGACCGTACCACGCATCGGCGCATTCGCGAAAGGCGAGATAGCTTTCTTTGCCATCAGAAATGGCAAGGAGCCACCATACAAAGCCGATGCCGCCCGCAACAGCGAGCGCAATGCCCGTTGCTCGGTGCAAGATGGAGATGGCCATTTGCGGTCCCCATTTCCAGATTGTGAGATGCGGCGAGAGTGGCCGCACGGGCTGTTCAGCCATGGTGATCCCCGATTTCGTCTATGAAAGGTGGAGCGTCCTTTAAGCGATTTGAAAGACGGCGCAACCCGGCATTGCGCTGTATAGACTTGCCGCTAGGGAGATTATGTCTGGATTCGCCAGCGGAGTAACACGCATATATGGACGCACCTGTCCTGATCGATGGAACCTTGCGAGCGATCTTCGCTTGGAGTGTCAACCAAGCGACGATGGTCATCGCACAAGTCAAAGGCTTGTCAGGCGATGACTGGAATTTTGGGCGCACGCGATGACCAGCGGCTGGACTCTTACCTTGCCGTGCACGCGTGCCGAGGCCGAAGCCATCGACGCGGACCACCCATCGCTCGCCACACTAGACCCATTGCCGACCTTGGTGACCCAAGAAGTCGAGGCATTCAATGACGCGAAATGGGAACTGATTGCCTATTTCAATAATGAACCAGACGGTGCCAGTGTTGCCGCTATCCAAACTTTGGTCCCGAGTGCAGCGGCGGCGCCCCCCGTCATCGCGCCACTGCCCGACGAAGACTGGGTGACTGTGAGCCAGCAAGGGATTGCGCCGGTCCACGCAGGCCGTTTCTATGTTCACACCGCGACGAACAAGGGCGCGGTTCCTAATGGTGCTAAAGTTTTTCAGATCGATGCAGGGCAGGCCTTTGGTACGGGCACGCACGAAACGACCGAGGGCTGCCTCAAAATGCTCGACACGCTCAAAAACTGCGGCGCGCGCTTTGATCATGTTGCAGATATTGGCACTGGGACTGGCCTATTGGCCTTTGCGGCGCGCCATCTATGGCCCCGCAGCTACGGCACCGCCACTGACATTGATCCGATCAGCGTCGCAGTGACGGCTGAGAATGCAATCGTGAACGGAGTCGCGCTGGGCCAGCGGCAGGGTGCTATCGCGCTGTGCGCAGCGGCGGGTACCGATCATGAGCTTATCGCGCGCCGCGCGCCTTATGATCTTGTGATCGCCAATATCTTGGCGGGGCCGCTGATTGCGCTTGCGCCTGCGCTGGTGGAGAGTTTGAGGGTGGGCGGAACCTTGATCCTAGCCGGCCTGCTTAATACACAGGCAGGCACTGTAATTGCAGCGTATCGGGCGCAAGGCATGCGGCTGGCGCGCCGGCGCGATACAGGCGACTGGCCCTGCCTTTGCCTTGTGAAGCGACAGCGCTCAGGGTGGCGACGACCCGTTCGCTTGCCGCGAAGGCCATCCCAAGGCCCGGGAGATTTCGGAACGTGGTAAAAGAGTCTTCATCCTGCGTTAAGCCTCAAAGATTGACACAGGTCCCCGGCTTGAAGCACACTCCAGATTGAGCAGATTGTGGGCTATCGAACACGAAGTGGGGCAATAAAAGTGGTGAAGAAAACAGGCGTTATTTTGCGGACTTTGGCGCTCGCCATTTTCGTGGTTTTTGGAATGGCTGCACCTGCCGCCGCTCAAGAGACCGCAAGACCGGCGGCTGCAGAAGCCAATGACACGTTGAAATATGCCAGCTCGACTGTGTTCGTCGTCGATAAAGCTTGCACGCGCGGCGACTTGATTGCCTGCTATGAACTGGGGCAGCGCTACCTTTTTGGAACCGGCGTAACAAAAGATCTCGCGAAAACAGCGCAGCTTTATGTTCGCGCGTGCGATGGGAAGATTGCCGAAGCCTGCAATGACCTTGGGTATTTGTACGATACGGGGCTTGGCGTCACGCAGGATTCTGCCAAATCATCGGGCTATTACAAGCGCGGCTGCGATGGTGGCGACATGCTGGCCTGTCAAAATTACGGTGCGGCGAATGAACTGGGCCAGGGCGTGCCCAAGGATATGGATAAGGCCAATGCCTTGTACCGCAAAGCCTGTGACGGGGGCAAAGGCTTTGGCTGTGCGCCGCTTGGCTTGAGCTATGAGCTCGGCCGGAATGTAAAAGAAGATAAGGTTGAGGCCGTGCGCCTTTATGGAAAGGCCTGCGACGCAAAGCGCTTTCTCGGCTGTAGCTTTTTGGGGACTATGTATGATCTGGGCGAGGGCGTCTCGAAAGATCAAGCCAAGGCCGCCACTTATTATGAAATGGGGTGTAACGGTGAAATTTCAGTCGCCTGTGCCAATTTGGGCGGCCTTTATGCCTCAGGAGAAGGCGTAACCAAGGATGCGGTTCATGCCGCAGCGCTTTATCAAAAATCCTGCGATATGGATTATGATCGCGGCTGCACGCTTCTCGGGATGCGCCTGAAATCGGGCGAAGGTATCGCCGCAGACCCTGCCAAGGCCTTCGCCGCATTTACCAAAAGCTGCACGCTTGGCTATGCCGATGGCTGCACGGAAGTCGGCGTCGCCTATGATCAAGGGACCGGAGTTCCTATCGATCATGCAAAAGCATCGCAATTCTATCAAAAATCATGCGACGCAAATGGGTCATGGGGCTGCTTCAATCTGGGGTTGAGCTACGGTCTTGGCGAAGGCGTGAAGCAAGACTCGGCAAAGGCTGCGGTGCTTTATCGCAAGGCGTGTGACATGGACCACCCCGGTGCTTGTTCAAACTTGGGGGCTCTGTACGATAACGGTGCGGGTGTTCCGCGAGACCAGACCTTAGCTGTCAAATATTACACGCGTGGCTGTGAGCTCAACGATTTTGGCGGTTGCTCTAATCTGGGATCATCGATGCAAGCTGGAGAAGGGACGGCCAAAGACCCCGCCGGTGCCGTCAAAATGTATGAAAAGGCGTGTACGGGCGGCGCGATGATGGGCTGTAATAATCTGGCCCTAGCCTATGAAGAAGCGCGCGGTGTGCCGAAAGACCTCGCAAAAGCCCGGACACTTTATGAAAAGAGCTGTGCCGGTGGCGAACTGCGCGGGTGCACCAATCTTGGCACGCTCTACATCGAAGGAACAGGCGTGCCGGTCGACGCGGCGCGTGGCTTTGGTTACTATCAGCAAGCGTGTGACAAGCATTCGGCCTTTGCATGCGCCAATCTCGGCCTCGCTTATTTGCAAGGAAAAGCCGGCAAGGCAGACGTCAAGCGCGGTGTCGATCTGCTCGCTCAGTCGTGCGAGGGGGGCATAAAGGAAGGCTGTGTAATCGCAGCGGAGCGTCTCATTCAGGGCAATGGCATTCGTGCCGACAAAAAGCGCGGTGCCGAACTGTTGCGGATGGCCCTTGCCATCGACCCAGAGTATGTCGACGCTGCCGAGATGCTCGAGTCAATCGGGATGTCGCGTTAGAGCACGGCTGGCCTCGGGTTGGTCCAGTTGAAATTGCCTCGCCCTTTTTGCGCCAGAAGTGTCTAAGCGTGCGCGCGCTAAACAGGAACAGTTAACGTATCAGGCTGATACAGGCGGTTTTTAACCATAGATAACACTAGCTTAGCTAGTAAACAGCACGTTAACGCTTGGGCCATGAGAAGAGCCCTAGTCCTGACCAATGAAGCTGCAAGGCACCCCTTTCGCCAGTCGTTGCCTGCAAAGGCGCTCGCGCGGCCTGTATCAGTGAACGGCGTTGAGGCGCAGAATGACGCGCGCTTGTTTTGGCTCACTTTCGCAGTCGGCTTCACGTCGATTTACACGTTCATCGCCTAATCAAAGGCGAGGCTAAACTGCTCCCGGAGGAGGTTTTTCTGGACTTTGCCCATCGCGTTGCGCGGCAAGTCAGGGACAAACACGATTGACTTGGGCCATTTAAAGCGGGCGAGCTTTCCCTCGAGCGCGGCCAAAATGTCGCTATGATCCCCCACCACGATGGCCACCACAGCCTCACCAAAATCAGCGTGCGGTACGCCGATCACCGCGCTTTCTAAAATACCCGGCAAAGCGTTGATCGCGCTTTCAATTTCTTTGGGATAGATATTGAGCCCGCCCGAGATGATCAAATCCTTCTCGCGCCCCACAATTTGCAGGTGACCATCGTCATCAAATCGTCCTAGATCGCCTGTCACAAACCAGCCCCCATCGCGCCGATCTTCAGCGGTTTTTTCCGGGTTGCGCCAATAGCCAGTAAAGAGGTTTGGGCCGCGCACCTCGATGCTTCCAATACCCTCGACCGCCCCGGTAATGCGAACGTCCACGCCCGGAAGCGGCAGGCCAACTGTGCCAGGGAGACGGGGGCCCTCAAACGGGTGCGACGTGTTGATCTGCGTTTCTGTCATGCCGTAGCGTTCAAGAATGGCATGGCCGGTTGTTGCCGAAAAAGCTGCGTGCGTCTCCGCAAGCAGCGGTGCGGAACCAGAGACGAAGAGCCGCATATCTCGTGCCGCCGCTGTCAGTCTTTCCGGGTGTTGCAATAGCCGCGTGTAGAATGTCGGCACCCCCATCATTACACTACAAGCGGGCATCGCGGTGAACACGGCATCAACGTCAAATTTTTCGAGGAAAGCCATCGAGGCACCCGCCGCGAGCACCGTATTCGTGGCGACGAAGAGCCCGTGGACATGATAGACGGGTAACGCATGGAGCAGCACATCGTCAGCCGTAAAGTGCCATAGTGCGGCCAAGGTTGCGCCGTTGCTCGCAAGCGCGCGGCGCGGGATCATCGCGCCCTTTGGTTTGCCCGTTGTCCCGGACGTATAGAGCATTGCAGCCTGCGCTTCTGGATCCGCCAGCGCACGCGCAACGGCCGCGCCAGACAGCCCGGCAAGCACGGCGTCGGTTACAAAGAACGCGGGCTCTGCATCGGCGACAAAATAGGCAATTTCGGTTGCTGTGTAGCCCGTGTTGAGCGGCATGTAGATCGCCCCAATCCAAAGGCAGTCGAGATAGAGCAAGAGAGCCTCAGGAGATTTCTCAGTCTGCGCCGCCACCCTGTCTCCCGCGCCGACGCCGTTCGCGACCAATCCGCCAGCCATCACCGCGACGTTTTGCCTCAAGTCACCATAGGTCATTTTATTGACCAGAAAAAAACGCGTTGGATCGGCAGCCTCAATCCAATCCAGCGGGTCAGTGTAAGACGGCTTAATCATCGCCCTCTCGTCATTGACTATTTTCTTCTCGCGTCAAGTGACTTCCATCGCAGGTTGACGGGAACGTAAACCTATGTTGAGAGGGATAGAGAGTCGCAGAGGAGAACAGGCCCGATGAATTTTCAATTTTCTGACGAGGCTGAGGCGCTGCGCGACCAAGCGCGCAAATTTCTGGCTGACAAATCTGAACGGTCTAAGGCGCGCGCCATTATGGAAAATGGAGTGGCGCATGATGCGACGCTTTGGGCAGAAATTGTTGAGCTCGGCTGGACAGCGCTCCGCATTCCAGAGGCGCATGGTGGGCTTGGACTCTCGGTCTTGGAATTGTGTGTTCTCGCCGAAGAGGTTGGCCGCGCCCTGTCTCCAGTGCCGTTCACATCATCAGTCTTGCTTGCGACCGAAGCCTTGATTCAAGCGGGGACGGATACACAAAAGGCTAAATGGTTGCCGAAGCTGGCCGATGGGTCCGCGATTGGTGCTGTTGCGCTTGGCGAAGGGACAGCGGCGCCCGG
>JBEGTP010000326.1:0-8199 GCA_041179365.1 Pseudomonadota bacterium | reverse complement strand
TTGAGCCGCGAAACCGGTCTTCCGGTAACCTTTGCTGCCTTGCAATCAATCGCCAAAGAAC
Organism: Pseudomonadota bacterium; assembly: GCA_041179365.1. Taxonomy (GTDB): domain Bacteria; phylum Pseudomonadota; class Alphaproteobacteria; order Sphingomonadales; family Sphingomonadaceae; genus Aquisediminimonas. Next base: position 8,138 of record JBEGTP010000326.1, on the reverse strand, counting down.
TGCCACTCGATGAGCAAATCAGCGAAATGCGGGCACAGAATGATAATGGGGCAAACATCGTCGCGCAGATTGCACTCCGCGGAAATGGCGTCGTCATGGCATGGCAAGGCACCCTCCATCCCTTTCTATTCAAACCCGCTTGGGCCGACATTGCCGCACGCCCTTGGGCTGAGCAATATGCCCAGCTTAAAGACCCTGCGTTCCGCACGCGGATGGTGAGCGAAGCCTCGGTCTATCCCGAGAATTCGGATGTCATTGACGTTTACAAGATGCTCACCGACGGATCGTTTGCGCATTTTGAGATGGACCCTGGCTTTAATTATGAGCCGACCCAAAGCGAATCCGTTTTGGCGCGCGCCGCAGCGGCAGGCGTGACGGCGGCGGACTATACCTATGATCTTTTGATGAAGGACGACGGCAAGGGCTTCATCTATTTCCCCATCCTCAACTATGCCGATGGGAACCTTAACTTCCTTGAGGATTTGCAACTCGCTGATGACACCGTCAACTCGCTCTCAGATGGCGGCGCGCATTGCGGGACGATCTGTGATGCCGCCTCGCCCACTTTCATGCTCCAGCATTGGGTGCGCGACCGCGCGGGCCCGCGCATTACGCTGGAAAATGCCATCAAGCGCCAGTGCCGCGATACCGCGATGCTATACGGCCTCGAAGATCGCGGCCTGCTGGCGCCGGGCTATCTGGCCGATGTCAATGTGATTGATATGGACGCGCTCAAGCTCGGCAAGCCATGGCTCGCATTTGATTTGCCCGCTGGCGGAAAGCGTTTGCTGCAAAAAGCAGACGGCTATGTCTGCACGATTAAATCAGGGCAAGTGACCTTCCGGGGCGGACAATGCTTGGGCGTTTTCCCCGGCGGCGTCATTCGCGGGCCACAAACCATCGCGATGGCACTCGCGGCCGAGTAAAGTGGCAGACGTTGGCGGCAGGGCTTTGATGCCTCGGGGCCTCATTTTAGGTGTGTGCGGCTAATACCAACCTGCGAAGATCTTGACCTCTGAGGATTGCCAGAGCCGTTTGCTGGCAAGGAGGAGCGGAAGCGGCGATGTGGTTCATCGTCGCGACGCTCCGACGCTGTCCAGTGGGCGGCTCTGGCAACCCGGAGGGCGCTTTCTGGCGGCCCTCGGACGGCGGCACGCCCTCGATACGATGAACCACATCGTCTCTTCGGGCGCTTCTTGCCGAGTACCACCCGAAACCGTCCTTATAGGTCAGGATCTTTGCAGGTTGGTATGAGCGCGGTTTTAAGCGCCGCTAGAGCGTGTTGGATTTCGCTTGGCTACCCCGGGAGCTAAAACCGATCCTACACCCTCTAGGCGGTAAATGAGGGCATTTTAGAGCCCATGTGGATTGAGACCATCTTGCCGACTGCGCATCGCGGGGCATAGGTAATCGCAACCGATAGCGAAAGCGTGGATCAGACACATGGCAGCTTGCGTCAGCCTTGCTTGAAATCGAGGCTCCCGCGTCGTTCCGAAAAGCGCCAGCCAAGGGACGTCCGCACCAGCTTATCTTGGTACGTCCCGACAAGAGGCAGCGACGCACTTTGCACGGGGAGTCCTCCCTCGGGCGCAGCAGTTCCGGTAAAGAGCAAAATCTGGCTCGTCGCCACGGCATGATCAGCGTCGATCAGATCGACGAGAATGTTGCAGCAGATATGGCGAGACGCGCGGGCCGGGCGTGATTGAAAGGCCGATAGGATCGCGTCGCGGCCTTCCACAAAATCATCGGGCGCGGTGGGGCGGCTCATCCGGCCGTCGGGCACATAAAGCGCAGCAACGCCCTCCCAATCGCCCGCATCGTTGAGCGCAGCATAGCGTATGATGAGTTTGCTACAGGCGTGTTCATCCAGCATTTCAGCTCTTCCTGATTACGTCGCGCTCTTCGTGCGCCAGCTGTCTGCATAGCTTGTCCGCGCCACATCTGAATAGGGAACCGACGAAACGATCGCTTTGATTGTCACTTGCTTATGCTTTTCAACCGTTGGCTTGGTCGTTCCCCCATCGGGTTCGCCCCAGATAAAGTCGACTTCAGTGCCCGGCTCGGCAAGGCTCTCATCGACCATCGCCAATGTCAGCATTTTACCTTCATTTGCCGAATAGCCAATCCAAGTGGAAAGGCCAACGAGCTTGCCGTCTTTTTCCACGCGGTCAAAGGGATGCATCGAATAGACCGCGCTCGGGAATTCCATGGTCTTGGGACGAAGCGCGCCCTTACCAAACATGCCGTAAAGAACATCGGTGACTGCGACGTCATCAAGCGCCAGCGTTACCTTCTTGCGGTGCGGGCCAGCGGCCATCGTCTCAAGCGCCTCGCGCCCAATGAAATCATGGTCGAACTTCACAAATGGGCCGTAGCCCAAATCCCAAGGCGAGAGGTAATAGCCCTCGACACTGTCAGGCACAAAAGACCCGCCCACACTCGCCTTCGCCTCATAGTGATTGATGCTCAGCCAATCCCGGTAAGGCTGGAGAAGCTCACCGGTATAAACAGCAGGCAAGGGCGATGGGATCCAGCCTGATTCGAGCGTGTTTGATGAATAGGTGCGCCCCCCAACCAAGGCCATGTTGTGGGCCTTGCCCGCTTCAACCAGCGCGGCGTGAACGGCATCGCGCTCTGCCCAAGGGCCGAAGAGTTCATAGCCCGGCTGCCCCGCCATGCCGTGGCGCAACGCACGCACTTGTTTGCCGCCAATTTCCATCCAGCACATGTTGAAAAATTTGAGCGCGGGCGCGGGCTTGCCGGTTGCATCTTCAATCACCTTGGCTGCGTTTGGCCCTTGCACTTGGTAGCGGTAATGACGGCGATTCTCAGGATCAGGCCGTGCAGCCGTGCGTTCGTCATAGGTGAGGGTGACATCATCGCGGCCCTCGGCATGAAACATCAGCCAGTTGAGCGTCGGCGCGCGACCGACAAGGTTGAACTGGTTTTCACCAAGGTAAAACAAAATCACGTCGCCGATGACATGACCGTAAGGGGTGACGGGCACGAACTGCTTGGCTTTATCGACAGTAAAGCCTTTGAAACTGTTGATCCCGAGCCCGTTTAAGAAATCAAACGCGCCGGTCCCTTCAACCATCAATTCTGCCATATGATAGGATTGGTTAAAGAGCACGCACGTTTCCGCCCAAGCCTTCTGCTCATCGCGCCAATTGGAAAACTCTCCTGGAACGCCGGGATAGACGTTGGGGCCAACCTGCTGATTCCGCAGAAAATGAACAAGGTCGCCTTGTGATGCGAGCAATTTTGAAAGCGATTGCGACATAATTCTTCTCTCCAAACCGGGGCGACCGCAAGAATCTTCTTGCACTCTCTGGTGATCATGTTTGTATGCAACGCATACGAATTGCAAGAGGGATGATGAAGCGATGCACATTGAAACCACCCATGTCGGTAGCCTGCCGCGCGGCGACGAGCTCGTCCCCCTCCTCCTCGCGCGCGATCACGGCGAACCTTACGATGTCGCCGCGTTCGATGCACTTGTGCAAAAGGCTGTGGATAAGGCTGTTGATGATCAGATTGCTGCGGGCGTTTCCATTGTTAGCGACGGTGAAATTGGCAAGGTCGGCTACTCAACCTACATCACAGAGCGGCTGTCGGGCTTTGGCGGCGATGTCCCGCGCAAGCCCGCGCTTGATCTTGCGCCCCTGCCTGAGTTTCGCGAAAAACAAGCGGCAATCATGGGCGCGCAAGAGTTTGTCCGCGCGGCCTGCTCAAGCGAAGTCAAGCTTGTCAATCTCGATCCGTGCCATGAAGATATTGGCCGCTTCACCAAGGCCATGGCGGGACGTTCAGTAAAGGGCTTTCTCAACGCCGCCTCGCCTGGCCTCATCACGGCGTTCCAGCCCAACCAATACTATCCGAGCCACGAAGCCTATCTTGCCGATCTTGTCACAGCGATGGCCCCTGAATATGAAGCCATCGCCGCCTCAGGATTTCAGCTCCAGCTTGATTGCCCCGATCTCGCGATGTCACGCCACACGGGCTATCAAGATGTAAGCGAAGAAGCGTTCCTCAAGGTCGCCGAGGCCAATGTTGAGGCGCTCAACGCCGCGACTGCAAACATTCCGCCTGAGCAAATGCGGATGCACATCTGCTGGGGTAATTATGAAGGCCCGCATGATCATGACATCCCGCTCGAACGCGTCATCAACATCATCCTGAAGGCGCGCCCCGCAACCATCTTGTTTGAAGGCGCAAACCCGCGCCACGAGCATGAGTGGAAAGTCTGGGCGGACGCGAAAATTCCGGATGAAAAAAAGCTTGCGCCCGGGATGATCGACACCTGCTCCAACTATGTCGAGCACCCAGAGCTCATTGCCCAGCGCATCGAGCGCTTCGTCAAGATCGTCGGCGCAGACCGGGTGATCGCGAGCACCGATTGCGGCTTTGGAACCTTTGCGGGCTACGGCAAGATCGATCCGCTCGTGACATGGAAGAAGCTGCGTGCGCTGCGCGAGGGCGCAGACATCGCAGCGGCCCGCCTCTAGCGCGCGCGGCCTAAACCCCTTGCACTGGCCGCGTCTCTCGCTAGCATCGCCCCAGAGATAAAAGGGAGAGCGCGGGCATGCGGCATATCGCCATCATTGGGTCAGGGCCTGCGGGCTATTACACGGCAGAGGCCGCACAGAAGAAATTTGGCGATGATGTGCGCGTTGATATTATTGACCGGCTTCCCGTTCCTTACGGCCTGATCCGCTTTGGCGTGGCCCCAGATCACCAATCGATCAAAGGCGTTTCCAAACGCTATGAGGCCGTGAACCTGAGCGACAATGTGCGCTTTGTTGGCAATGTGACCGTCGGGCAAGACGTGAGCATTGCTGAGCTGCAAGACCTATACGACGCCGTTGTCCTCGCAACAGGTGCGCCCAATGACCGGGCGCTTGGCATTCCGGGCGATGACCTTCCCGGCGTCATCGGCTCGGCGGCTTTTGTTGGCTGGTACAATGGCCACCCTGATTTTGCCGCGCTAGCACCTGTCCTTGCTGGGCCGGGGGCCGTTGTGGTTGGCAACGGCAATGTTGCGCTTGATGTCGCGCGCATTCTTTCAAAGACCCGCACAGAGTTTGAAGGGGCCGATATTGTTTCCCATGCGCTTGATGCGCTTGACCACAGCGGCATCAAACGGATCACCTTCCTCGGTCGGCGCGGGCCGCATCAAATCGCGATGACGCCCAAGGAGCTCGGCGAGCTTGGCCATCTTGCCCGCGCCACCCCGCTCGTAACGCCCGCTGACTTGCCGCCCGAAGGCGACGATGCCTTGCTTGAGCCCGGCATGCGCAAATCGGTGACGCATCTGCGCGCCTTCGCGGCAAACCCGGCTGAACCAAAAAACATCACCATCGAGTTTGATTTCTTTGCGATGCCAATAGCGATTGAAGGGGATGGCAAGGCAGAACGGATCATCGTCGAACGCACCGCGCTTGACGCTGATCTCCGCTCGGTGCCCACGGGCGAGCGCTATGTCATCCCGTGCGGGCTTGTGATTGCGTGCATCGGCTACCAGACGCCGCCGATTGAAGGCGTGCCCTATGAGCATGGACGCGGCCGCTTTGCCAATGACGAGGGGCGCATTCTGCCGGGCCTCTACTGCGTCGGCTGGGCGCGGCGCGGCCCGAGCGGCACAATCGGCACCAACCGGCCAGACGGCTATGCGATCATCGATTTGGTCGATGCAGACAGCGCCGACACGGGCACGAAGCAAGGCCGTGTGGGGCTCGATGCTTTGCTAGACGCGCGCGGCGTCGACATTGTCACGTTTCGCGATTGGAAAGCCATCGACGAAGCCGAAATCGCCAACGCCCGCGCCGGAGCCCCGCGCGAAAAATTCATCCGCATAGAAGAAATGATCGCCGCACGCAGGGGCGGCTAAGCAGGGGGGTGGGCCGGGTGAGGCGGTGGCGCATTCTAAGCTCGTCTCACTGAAACATTGCTTCGTACGCAGCGAATTGCGGCTCCACACGAGCCGTGCTTTCACCCTATACTCTGCGGGCAACGGGGCGTGACGATGGCCAAACTTTCTGTTTTTGTTCTTGCCCTCTGTGAGCAAACTTGGCACAATGACAAAAATCGACACAGAGGTGGCTATGTTTTCAGACCTTTCATTTTCGGAACTCAGGCAGCGCGCCGGGATGAGCATCGAAGAAGTGGCGGGTGAAATGGGGTATTCCGCGAGCACGGTTTACCGCTGGGAAAGGGGCGAAGCGGCCCCAAGGGTTTCAGTCTATCGATCGCTAGAAATGCTGGCTAAGCTTGCGCCTGCCCAGCGCTCCGCATTTCGGTTTATCGATTTATTCGCCGGAATTGGCGGCTTGCGGTTAGGCTTTCAGAGTATAGGCGGACACTGCGCGTTTACATCAGAATGGGATGCTAAGGCGCAAGAAACATATTGCGGCAACTTCCGAGACAACCACCCGATTCACGGCGATATTCGTGACTATTCGTCAGACCCAAGCAAAATTCCCGAACATGATGTTCTGCTGGCGGGATTCCCCTGTCAGCCCTTTTCAATTGCAGGCGTTTCGAAAAAGAACGCTTTAGGCCGTCCTCACGGCTTTTTGTGCGATACGCAAGGAACGCTGTTCTTTGATACCGCTCAAATTATCGCACATCACAGGCCCGCTGCGTTTGTGCTTGAGAACGTTAAAAATCTGGAACGGCATGATAAAGGAAAGACGTTTGCAACAATTTTAAATGTTCTGAAAAATGAGCTCGGGTATCATGTTCAAACAAGGGTGATCAGCTCAGAAGCTTGGGTTCCTCAAAAGCGCGAACGGATTTTCATTGTAGGCTTTCGTGAACCAACGCATTTTGACCTCAAGCATCTTGAATTGCCGCTGGCAAGCGAAGGCCCCAAGCTTGGCAGCATTCTTGAAAAGCATGAAGACGTTGACCCAAAATACACATTGACACCGCGGCTTTGGGAATATCTTCAGGCCTATAAAGCCAAGCACGAAGCCAAAGGCAATGGATTTGGTTATAGCTTATTTGGCCCGAACGATGTCACACGCACATTGTCTGCGCGCTATTACAAAGACGGCTCTGAAATCCTCGTCGCGCAGCCTCACAGCCGTCCAAGGCGTTTGACGCCCCTTGAGTGCGCGCGCTTGATGGGATTTGATCGGGGTGACAGGCGCTGGCATATTCCAGTCTCCGATACACAAGCCTACCGACAGTTTGGCAATGCGGTAGTTGTGCCTGTCGTCGAATTTCTAGCAAAGGCTATGCAACCGCATATTGAGGCGGCGTTGGCTACGAGCCAAGGCCCCGAGATCGCCCCACGAGCAACGGTAACCCGTCCAGACCGCGAATTGGTTTTTGCCGATGGGTGAGATTTCTTCGTTGGCGCATTTGGTCGCGCTTATGAAGCAACACGGCGCGACGCGCATTTACGCCAAGAAGCTGGCACCAAATGACAATTCAAAGAATCAAATCTATCTCGGCGGCGATTTTTCGGCGCTAAATATACTTCCGCATCAAAAAATTGTAACAGACGCAAACGAAATCGCAGGAAGCAAGCGCGACCGAGCGAAGGCCAAAGTCTCTTTTTTCTGGCTAGACGCCAATGGCAAACATCGTGCACCCGAAACCAATTTGATCCTCTATCCGAAATATCCGGAGATCCGGATGTCTGGCTTTTTGAAAGGCTGTAGCGCGGCCCCTTCAGCAGTAATGGCTTCGCGTGCCGAAGGACGGTTGCTCTTTTTGGGCATAACACCTGACCAGCAAGTCTTGGCATTCTCTGCGAATTCACAAAGCCCAATCGCAGCCGAAGTTGCTCGGCGCGTATTTGAGCCTCTGGGCGTTTTCTGGCAGATTCCCCTCGATCCCGATCAAGATGCAAACTCAAAAGCCTTACTTCTGGATGAACTCCGGCGCATTTATCAGATGCAATGGATCGCTTCTGAAAAGCTGACTCGCGACGGCGTACGTCAGCCCTATTCTGGGCGCAACGGCGGCGGCTATACCCTTGAATCTGCGCTCAATATTTCCGCAAACAGCAAGCCTGATGCGGACTATCTCGGCTGGGAAGTGAAGCAATATGGAGTCGCCAATTTTGAGCGCTATCAGCCAAAATCTCCCATTACACTCTTTACGCCAGAACCGGTTTATCGCCTTGG
>JBEGTP010000325.1:0-3029 GCA_041179365.1 Pseudomonadota bacterium | reverse complement strand
CGGGCGGCGGACGAGCGAAAATGAGCTCGACCTCCTCCTCCTCCTTGAAGTCGACGCACCCGAAACGCAGCGGCTGCCACTTACGCTTGATCCGCCCGCCGCACCGCGCCGGTTGGGGGAGCCCTCATCTGTTGAAATGCTCGAAGCGGTGCGCGACTGGATTGATGTCGATGTGAAGCCCGGTCGCGAAGGGCGCAGCAAGTTTATGGCCGCCGTAGCGATGAACGCACTTGGCATGCTTATGCGCGAAGCCGAAAATCCAGTTAGTGTTCATGATAAAGCTCTGTGTGATGATTTGCTCGAAGGGCGGTTAAGCCTTTCAACACCAGGCCTTTTGGCGCGGCTCCGGCGGTTGGCGCTCGCCAAGCTAGCAAATGACAGCCCCAAATATGCAGCGCTTAAAATGGCAAGACGGCTTTGGGGCGCAAGCCGTGATTGAGGGCGAGCAAAGGTGCTAAACAGGCTGCGTTAACGTCACTTTTACGCATTGCTGGCACTGTCTCCCCATGGCCCCGAAAAGCCCAGCCGGCCGGTTGACCGAACTTGATGCCATGCGCGGTCTCGCCGCCCTTCTGGTCGTTCTTTTTCACTACACCTGTTTATATGTTGAAGTGAAAGGCGGCACGCGCGCTAATGATGTAGGGGTCTGGTGGGGTCACTACGGCGTACAATTGTTTTTCGCGATTTCAGGTTTCGTAATTTCAATGTCGCTCGAACGCACGCAAAACGCGGCCGATTTTGTGGTGTCCCGCTTCTCACGTTTGTTCCCTACTTATTGGGCCGCCATGCTTGTGACAACCGTTGCGGTCAAACTCTCTGGCAATCCAAACCTTCAAGTCGATGGCGTTGCGTTTCTCGCCAACCTTTCGATGTTGCCAAGTGTGTTTGGGCAACCGCCGGTCGACGGGTCCTATTGGACCCTTGCAATAGAGCTACAATTCTATCTTTTTCTCTTTGGACTAAAGGCAACAGGAAGGTTTCCGTCGATCGAGAAATGGACCGCGGCCTTGGCCATCTTGAGCTTCTTCATCGCGCGGGCAATGCCCCTTCAGATCGTGACGCTTTGGTCTGAGTTCCCTTGGTTTGTCCTTGGCATTGCCTTTTACCGCATATGGACGGGCGAACGAAGCCTGACCCAGCAACTGCCGCTGCTTGCGCTGTGCGCGGGCAGTGTCACAGTCCACAATGGCCTTGCATCGCTCGTGATCATGGGGCTCGTTTCAAGTCTCTTCATATTGCTGCTGAAGAACAGACTTGGCTTGTTTCGTCAGCCGCTGTTGCAGGGGCTTGGGTTGATATCTTATCCGCTCTACCTCATTCACCAATATGTCGGCTATTCGCTTTTTCCGACCCTCAAAGAAATCGGCATGTCTCGGTCCATGATGACGAGCGTGGCGCTTATTGTTGTTGTTGTGATCGCTTGGGCTTTGCATCATTGCGTTGAAGTCACATCACAAGCCTTCCTCCGCACACGGTGGAAACTCTATCGGGGACAACAGGTAGGAAAGCGCCGCGTGTCGCTGATCCTCTGATGCAAGGTCTTGCCTTCGCGCGGTAAACCCGCGAAAGACCAAGGTCTATGACGACTGATCTCCGCACCGCCGCCCTCACTTCCAAAGCTTGGCCCTATGAGGAAGCGCGCAAAATCCTGAAGCGATATCCGCAAGGCAAGCCAAAGGAAGCGGCAATCATTTTGGAATGCGGATACGGCCCTTCGGGACTTCCCCATATTGGCACCTTCAACGAAGTGTTGCGGACAACGATGGTGCAGCATGCGCTGACATCGATGTCAGACATGCCGACCCGGCTAATCGAATTCTCCGATGATATGGACGGGCTGCGCAAGGTGCCAGATAATGTGCCCAATGGCGCGATGCTGACCGCGCATCTCGGCAAACCGCTGAGCCGCATTCCGGATCCGTTTGGAAAATTCGAAAGCTTTGCCGCCCATAACAACGCGATGCTCCGAGACTTTCTCGATCAATTTGGCTTTCAATATGACTTCATCTCTTCTTCTTCGCAATATGAGAGCGGCGCGTTTGATGAGGCGCTGAAGACTGTGCTCCGCCACAATCAAGACATCATGGACATCATGTTACCAACGCTGCGCAAAGAGCGTGCCGCGACCTATTCTCCCATTTTGCCAATCAGCGAGAAATCCGGCGTGGTGCTTCAGGTTCCGGTCGAAGTGATCGATGCAGAAGCCGGACTTGTTCGTTTTGACGATGACGGCGATCTGGTCACGCAATCGATCTTGAGCGGTAAGGCTAAGCTGCAATGGAAAGTCGATTGGGCGATGCGGTGGGTAGCCCTCGGCGTCGATTATGAAATGTACGGCAAAGACCTGACCGATAGCGGTGTTCAATCGGGCAAGATCGCACGCGTCCTGGGTGGGCGTCCTCCCGAAGCGATGATCTATGAAATGTTCCTCGATGAAAAAGGCGAGAAAATTTCAAAGAGCAAGGGCAATGGTCTCACTCTTGAAGATTGGCTCACTTACGGCCCGCAAAACAGCGTTTCCTTTTATGCCTATCGCGAGCCCAAAAGTGCCAAGCAACTCCACTTGGGGGTCATCCCTGCGGCGGTAGACGAATATTATAAATTCCGCGCCAATTGGCATGAGCAACCGCTCGAAAAGCGGCTCGGCAATCCGGTTCATCACATCCACAATGGGAACGTTCCCGAAGGCGCACCGCCGGTAACATTCGGCTTACTGCTCAACCTCGTTGGCGTGATGGGTGCTGGCGCGACCGAGGAGCAAGTGTGGGGCTATCTGGGAAATTATGTCGCCGATGCGAGTGCGGCAAATCACCCTGAGCTCGCTGGCTTGATCGGCCACGCTCTCGCCTATAACCGGGATTTTGTCGCCCCGTCGCTCAAACGTCGGAAGCCCGAGGGCGTCGAAGGCGCGGCGCTTGCGAGGCTGGACTCCGAACTTGCAGACCTGCCGCAGGTGGCAAGTGCCGAAGAGATTCAAAATATCGTCTATGAAATTGGAAAGACCGGCGGTTTTGAAAATCTCAGGGACT
>JBEGTP010000324.1:0-5446 GCA_041179365.1 Pseudomonadota bacterium | reverse complement strand
ATGTAGGGCCAAAGGGGCGTAATTATACGCCGCTCATTTTTGCCCTCTTCATCTTTGTTTTGGCGTGCAACCTTCTGGGCATGCTCCCGTGGATCGGTGCTTTCACGCCGACAAGCCATATTTCGGTGACGCTCGGCCTCGCCGTGCTTGTGTTCGTGATTGTGTGCATCGTTGGTTTTGCCAAGCATGGCCTGCACTTCTTCAGCCTGTTTTGGCCCAAAGATACCTTCTTCCTGTTGGCGGCGTTCGTCGCGGTGATTGAGTTTCTTAGCTTCCTTTCGCGCCCCTTCACGCTGGCCATTCGTTTGTTTGCCAACATGACGGCGGGGCATGTGCTTCTCAAGGTTTTTGGAACCTTTGTCGTTTCGCTCGGGTCTTTCGGCGCGCTGCCCTATGTGCTGGGCATTTTGCCGCTCGGTGTTACTGTCGCGCTTACAGCGCTGGAGGTTTTGATTGCGGTGGTGCAGGCTTATGTGTTTGCTTTGCTCACATCTATCTATTTGAATGACGCAATAAATCTGCATTAATTGAATCATTTAGAGTTTGTTTTTTCCAAGAAAGGTTAAGGGGAAATATTATGGATCTCGCTTCTGCAAAAGTTATCGCTGCCGGCCTCGCTGCAATCGGTGCTGGTTTGGCCGCTATCGGTGTTGGTAACATTTTCGGCAATTATCTCGCTGGCGCTCTGCGCAATCCAGCAGCGGACGCGCAAATGGGCGGACGCCTGATTTTTGGCTTCGCTGTGACTGAGGCCCTTGGTCTGATCGCGGCTGTTGTTGCGCTCGCGCTCGCATTTGGTGGCTAAGATTTTCGGGCCAGGGGAAACCTTGGCCCGCCGATTGAAACCGTTTTTCTTTCTCAACAGAGGCCGCAATGCCCCAGTTTGACTTTACGCATGTTTTTTGGCCGCAGCTTGCATGGCTCGCCGTGATTTTTGCTGCGCTTTATTTTGGCGTCATTTTGCCCACCTTGCCCAAGATTGGTAAAGTGGTCGATCGGCGTGAAACCAAAGTGAGCGGGGATATTCTGGCGGCAGAAGCGGCTAAGAATGGTGCGGATGCGCTTGGGGAGCAGACCGACGGTGGGCTTACAGCAGCCCATGTTGAGGGTCGCGCTGTCGTTGCCGCAGCGCAAGCCAAGGCCATCAAGGCGGTCGAAAAGAAGCTGGCCTTGGCCGACGCAAAGATCGACGCGCAAATCGAATCCGCCCAGTTGGATCTCGAAAAGGCACGGAAAAAGGCTTTGGGAAGTGTTGAGAGCATTGCCACGGACGCAGCTTCCGACATTGTCGAAAAGCTAACCGGAAAGCGCCCATCGCCGTCCAGTGCTGGCAAGGCGGCAAAAGCCGCTCTCGCGCTCAACTAGGGATCGTTTTATGATCACTGCAACCACGCTCCATCCTGCCGGTCACGCCGAGGCGACTGAGGGTACACAGGCTGGCGTAGAGGCCGAACACGGCCCGACTTTGCTCGGCCTCAATGCCGAAGGCTGGGTTTACACCGGTGTTTCCATCTTTTTGTTTCTCGCCTTTTTCGTGGCCAAGGCGCACCGCATGGTGCTCTCAACGCTCGATGAACGCATTGCCAAGGCGAAGCAGGATTTGGACGAAGCCGCAAAAATGCGCGCCGATGCTGAAGCCTTGCTGGCTGACGCCGAAAAGCGTGAGAAAGCGTCGCAAGCCGATGCCAAATCAATTGTCGCTGCGGCGCACGGCGAGGCGACCAATCTTGTCGCCAAAGCCGAAGCCGATGCAAAGCAGTTGATTGCGCGCCGTACGACGATGGCCGAACAGAAAATCGGCGCGGCTGAAACGGCGGCAATCGCCGATGTGCGCAGCCGCGCGGCGACCGCTGCCGCTGTCGCAGCGGCGGCCATCATCGCTGACAAGCATGACGGTAAGGCCGACAAGAACTTGGTCGATCAGACGATCGCCCGCTTAAACTAGGCCCATCACGCGCCTTTGCTTAACGTAGGGGCTCTCAACACGGGGGCTCCCAACGTCCAGAATGGGAACGTGGTCGTCACGTCTCGGTGTCCGGCGCATGGCTCTGAACCCCTTCAAATGCGGCTCACCGTCACTGAGCGCGCGATAGAGGCCCTATTTTTGCCTTTTGGCCCTCCGGTAGCCAAGCCCAGTGTAGGACGCTCCAGCGGCCTCGCAGGGGCCTTTAAAAACCTATTGGCCGTTTTGCCCCTAAAACCGGATCATGATCATCCGTGCCAGCGCCGGCGATAGGCTGTGCACTGCGGCTAGTATTTTGACCAAACCGACATTGGCCTGCGCGGCATTGCGCTCCATCGCTTTCACAATTTGCGCAGCGCAGGCGCTGGGGGACATTTTGTTGTTGCCGCGTCCGGCGGTCAGCTTTGTTTCGACGACCGGCGGAAGCGCCTCCAAGACATGGATGTTGGTGCCTTTGAGCTGAAACCGAAGGGCCTGCGTATAGCTCCGCAAGCCCGCTTTTGTGGCGCAATAGACGGGTCCTCCAGCGCGCGGGGCGATGGCGAGCCCAGACGTTACATTGACGATCATCGCTTCGGGGCGCGCTTTGAGAGCTTCGAGCAGGCGGATCGTCAGATGGATCGGCGCATTTAGGTTTAGCCAGATGCACCGGTCATTGTCGGCTAAATCTGGCATGGCTTCGCGCACATCATGGTCGCTGCCAGCACCCGCATTGTTGATCAAGACGTCGACCGGCCGACCGTTCAGCCCGCCGATCACGGCGTCAACGCCCGTTTCGTTCGATAATTCTGCCGGGATGACCTCTAGGCCAATCGCGCGCGCGGCGGCAATTCGCGCGGGCGTCCTCCCCGTTGTGATGACATGGGCACCCTTATCTTTTAATTGAAGTGCGAGCTGAAGGCCAATCCCGTCGGTGCCGCCCGTTATCAATATGGTTTTGCCGCTCAACTGCATCTAAAGCACTCCTTCTCTCATTCGCCAACTAGCTTAAAGACGCACAATGTCCACGCCCGACGCCCCTGATCGCTTTAATGAAGACCGCGCGACTTATGCCGTGCGCGGCGGTGACTTGCCTGATCTTGAGGCGGGGGTTGCGGCGATCCGGATGGTGGTGAAAACACTTCCGAGTAAACCGGGCGTCTACCGGATGCACGATACGCGCGGCGATATTCTCTACGTTGGCAAGGCAAAGGCGCTCAAGAACCGCGTATCCAATTACACCCAAGTTGAGCGCCTGCCGAACCGCCTCCGCCGCATGGTCTCGCAAACGCGTTCGATGACGATTGTCACGACGGGCAGCGAGGCCGAGGCGTTGCTGCTCGAAGCTCAATTGATCAAGCGCTACCGACCGGCCTACAACGTTCTCCTGCGCGATGACAAAAGCTTCCCCTTCATCCTGCTGCACGCCGATCATGCCTTTCCGCGTCTTCAAAAGCATCGCGGCGCGCGGCGCGCCAAGGGCAATTATTATGGGCCCTTCGCCAGCGCGGGCGCGGTCAACACCACGCTTAACGCGTTGCAAAAGCTTTTCCTGCTGCGCAGTTGCACCGATAGCTTTTTCAACAATCGTGATCGACCCTGCTTGCTGTACCAGATCAAGCGCTGTTCGGCCCCGTGCGTTGGGCGGATCGATGGCACGGCTTACGGCGAGCTTGTGAGCGATGCCAAAGCCTTTCTCGGGGGCAAATCAACGCAGGTCCAGGCCAAATTGGGCCAGCAAATGGAGACCGCCGCGATTGCGCTCGATTTTGAAAGTGCGGCGATCATGCGCGACAGGCTCCGCGCGCTGACCTTTATTCAGGGCTCTCAGGCCATTCATGCGCAAGGCGTCAGCGATGCTGATATTTTCGCCCTCGCCAACAAGAATGGCGCGATGAGCATCCAAGCCTTTTTCATTCGCGGGGGACAAAATTGGGGGCACCGCGCGTTTTTCCCCACGCACACGCAAGATGTTGACGAAGGCGAGGTGCTCACCAGTTTTCTCGCGCAATTCTATGAAGATGTTCCGCCGCCGCGTACGATTTTGTTGGACCGGGAACTGGCGGAAGGTGCCTTGTTGGCCGAGGCTTTGGCGGAACGGGCAGGGGGCAAGGTTCTCATCCAAATGCCGCAGCGCGGTGACAGGGTAAAGCTGATCCAGCAAGCGGCGCGCAACGCGGTGGAGGCACTTGATAGGCGGCTTGCTGAAACGAGCACACAGGGCAAGCTGCTCCGTGAAGTGGCCGAACTCTTTGACCTTGCCGAGCCGCCGCAGCGGATCGAGATCTACGACAATAGCCATATTCAAGGAACGAACGCGCTCGGTGCGATGGTCGTTGCGGGGCCCGAGGGTTTTATCAAGGGCCAGTACCGTAAATGGAATATCAAAAACCCCGAAACGGCCCCGGGCGATGATTTTGCGATGATGCGCGAGGTTTTTGGGCGGCGCTTTCAACGCGCACAGGATGAAGATCCGGATCGCGCGCGCGATTGGCCTGATCTTGTTCTAATCGATGGCGGCAAGGGGCAGATGAGCGCCGTGAAAGCGGTGCTGGACGAAATGGGCATTGAAGACGTTGCCCTCATCGGCGTTTCAAAAGGGCCAGACCGCAATGCCGGGCGCGAGACCTTTCACTTCCCCGATGGCCGCGCGTTTGATCTGCCGACCAATAGCCCGGTTCTGTTTTACCTCCAGCGGTTGCGTGATGAAGCGCACCGTTTTGCCATTGGCGCGCACCGCACAAAACGTAGCAAGGCGATAACCGCGAGCGTGCTCGACGATGTACCCGGCATTGGTCCGGCGCGGAAAAAGGCGCTGTTGATGCACTTTGGCACGGCAAAGGCTGTCCGGGCGGCTAGTCTGGAAGATCTCCAGCGCGCACCCGGCGTGTCCGAAGCCGTTGCGCAGGCGGTCTATGATTTCTATCATGCGGGCGGCTGATTGACGCCCAGCGGTTGCGCTGAGGGACGCAAGAAGCGCCGATCCCACCCCTTGCGCTTCAGGGCGCATCAGGCAGGTGACAGTCGCACGCGCTCTGCTATGATTGTCGCAGGCACTCTCACAGGGGCGATCATGTATAGTTTTGAAAATCGGGTCTTCCTCGGCTTTGTGATTATCGCATCGCTCGCCATGCTCTGGATTGTATCGCCGTTTTATGACGCGATTCTCTGGGGCTTGGTTGCAACGATTGTGTTCGCGCCAGTGCATGATCGCCTGCTGATGCGGATGCCACAGCGTAAAAACAGCGCGGCACTTCTCACGCTGCTGCTGATCATTGGCATGGTCATCATCCCAGCGGTTGCGATTGGCTCATTGCTTGTCGATGAAGCCCTCAACACGTACGGGCGGCTTCAGTCACGCGAGCTTGATATGGGGCAGCTTGTCGCGGCGGTTCAAAACGGCATGCCCGCGTGGATGCATGCCCTCCTCGATCGGTTTGGCTTGGGCGATTTTGCAGCCCTTCAGCAAAAACTCTCATCGGTCATGACGAGCGGCCTGCGTCT
>JBEGTP010000323.1:0-4294 GCA_041179365.1 Pseudomonadota bacterium | reverse complement strand
CGCAACCGGTGGATGTTGGTGCGATCCGGAGTGCGGTGGGCGAAACGGCTCCTGCCAATGGCAAAAAGCGCCAGTTGCAAGATGCTTTCCTCTCAAATGTTGAGAAGCAAAGAAACCCCGTCACGATGTTCCTCGTCAATGGTGTGATGCTTCAGGGCGAAATTGCGACCTATGATCTTTTTTCGTTGCTCCTTCAGCGCGATGGGATGACGCAACTTGTTTATAAGCATGCGATCTCGACGGTGCAGCCGACGCACCCGATCAATTTGGCCGAAGATGGCGATGCGGAGCCCGATTGAGCGTATTTAACCGCAACGAAGATGACGGGGTTGCGCGCGGTGCGCGAGGCCTTGTCGTGTGCCCAGACCTTGGCCAAAATGCGAGGACGGTCGAAGCGCGACTGAATGAAGCCGCTGGGCTCGCTCAAGCCATCGGCATCGAGGTGTTTCACACGGCGTTCTTCAAAATAAGGCAAGCTAAACCAGCAACGCTCTTTGGCAAAGGGCAGCTTCAAGATCTGGCGACGCAAGTGCAAGCCGCTGAGGCGGATCTTGTGATTGTTGATGGAAGCCTCACGCCCGTTCAACAGCGAAATCTAGAGACTGAACTCAAGGCCAAAGTTATCGACCGAACGGGCCTGATCCTTGAAATTTTTGGCGAACGCGCCGCAAGCGCCGAAGGCCGACTTCAGGTCGAGCTCGCGCATCTCGATTATCAGGCTGGGCGCTTGGTGCGCAGTTGGACTCACCTTGAGCGGCAGCGCGGCGGCTTCGGCTTTTTGGGGGGACCAGGCGAAACGCAGATTGAGGCTGATCGGCGAATGATCCGTGATCGCATGGCCAAAATCCGACGCGAACTTGCTGAAGTGACGCGCACGCGCGGTCTCCACCGGGCCCGGCGTCAGCGCGCGCCGTGGCCGATCATCGCGCTTGTCGGCTACACCAATGCGGGCAAATCAACTTTGTTCAACAGCCTCACATCGGCTTCGGTCATGGCTGAGGATTTGCTCTTCGCGACCCTCGATCCAACGATGCGCCATTTCAGCCTACCCGGCCTCGATAAGGCGATCCTCTCCGATACCGTGGGCTTTGTGTCGGAATTGCCGACGCAGCTCGTCGCCGCGTTTCGCGCGACGCTGGAAGAAGTGATTTCGGCCGACCTGATCGTCCATGTCCGCGACATCGCCCATGTGGATAGTGCGGCGCAGGCCAATGATGTGATAAAAGTGCTGCGCGATATCGGCGCGATGCGTGAAGACGGTGCGCCTGTGCTCGAAATTTGGAATAAGAGCGATCTTCTCGACAGTGAAAGTCTTGAGCGGTTGCAAGGCGAAGCGGCGCGGCGCGACGATGTCGTGCTCGCGTCTGCACTTTCAGGGCAAGGGCTCGATGGCTTGCGTCAGCGCATTTCCGATCTGGTCACGTCGTTGCATCGACTGCGGCACGTTTCGGTCTCACTTGCCGACGGGAGGGCGCTGGCGTGGCTCCACAACCACGGCGTTGTCACGCGCGAAACTTTGGTCGACGATCACTTTGAAATGGACGTCAGGCTCTCCGACGCGGACTACGCGCGTTTTCAGGCGCGCGCGGCCTGATTGATTTTAACAGCCTGCCAAAGCGCTTCCATCTCATCGAGCGACAATGTTTGAAATTCTGGCCCTGGTGCTGCTTCCATCGCCCGAAAACGCCGCTCAAATTTTTCAGTCGCGCTGCGCAGTGCGACCTCGGGATCAACGCCCAATTTGCGGGCCCAATTGACGGTAGCAAAAAGTAGATCGCCAATCTCTTCCTCGGTATCATGCACGGTCGTGCTGGCTTCGACCTCGGCAATTTCTTCGTAGACCTTTGCGAGGGCACCTTCTGAGTCAGGCCAGTCAAAGCCAATCCGCGCCGCGCGCTTTTGAATTTTTTCAGCGCGCATGAGGGCTGGGAGCCCAAGCGCAACGCCGCCGATTGCACTCGCATCTGGGGCATGTGCGCGCTCAGCGGCCTTAAGCGCTTCCCAGTCAGGCTTCTCGGCATCTCCAAAAACATGCGGGTGCCGCCGGATCATCTTATCGCAAATCGCATTGGCAACGTCGTCAAAGCAAAATTGCCCTGCTTCCTCCGCCATGCGCGCGTGAAAACTGACTTGAAATAGAAGGTCGCCCAATTCATCTTTGAGCGACGCCATATCATCGCGCGCGATGGCATCGGCCACTTCATAGGCCTCTTCAATTGTATAGGGCGCGATCGATTGGAATGTTTGGGCGACATCCCACGGGCAACCCTGCTCTTCGTCTCGCAGTCTGGCCATGATGGCATTGAGATGATCGATTGGCGACGGAGGAGTTTCGGGCATGAATTTGACCCTAACGCGGTTGGGCAGCTTGGCAAGCGTTGCACTAACCCGAGAGAGACAATAGGGAAGGTCCAAATTTAGGAGTTCAGTTCCAATGAAAACCCGTGCCGCCGTTGCCTTTGAAGCCAAGAAGCCACTGGAGATTGTCGAGCTCGATCTCGAAGGCCCCAAGGAAGGCGAAGTTCTGGTTGAAATCATGGCGACGGGGATTTGCCATACAGACGCTTACACGCTCGATGGGCTCGACTCCGAAGGTATTTTTCCGAGCGTTTTGGGGCATGAGGGCGCGGGGATCGTCCGTGAAGTTGGCGCGGGCGTCACGAGTGTAAAGCCCGGTGATCATGTGATCCCGCTGTACACGCCTGAGTGCCGCAAATGTAAGTCCTGCCTCTCGGGAAAAACCAATCTTTGCACCGCTATTCGCGCGACACAGGGCAAAGGCGTGATGCCCGACGGCACATCGCGGTTTAGCTATCAGGGTAAAACGATTTTCCATTATATGGGCTGCTCAACCTTTTCTAACTTCACGGTGCTGCCAGAAATCGCGGTCGCGAAAATTCGCGAAGACGCGCCGTTTAAAACCAGCTGCTATATCGGGTGTGGCGTGACGACGGGCGTTGGCGCGGTGACCAATACCGCCAAGGTTCAACCCGGTGACAACGTAATCGTGTTCGGCCTGGGTGGGATTGGCCTCAATGTGCTGCAAGGTGCGAAGATGGCAGGGGCCAATATGATTGTTGGCGTTGATCTCAACCCAGCACGCGAAGATTGGGGAAAGAAATTTGGGATGACCCATTTTGTTAACCCAAAAGACGTCGATGGTGACATCGTTGCGCATCTCGTTGCGCTCACCGATGGCGGCGCGGATTTTACCTTCGATGCCACCGGCAACACGACTGTGATGCGCCAAGCCCTCGAATCCTGTCATCGTGGCTGGGGCACGAGCATCATCATTGGTGTGGCCGAAGCAGGCAAGGAAATCAGCACGCGGCCTTTTCAGCTGGTCACGGGCCGCAATTGGCGCGGGACGGCCTTTGGTGGTGCTAAGGGACGCACCGACGTCCCCAAGATCGTCGATCTTTATATGGACGGAACGATTCAGATTGATCCGATGATCACGCACGTTCTAAGTCTTGAAGAGATCAATAAAGGCTTTGATCTAATGCACGCAGGCGAGAGCATCCGCTCCGTCGTCATTTTTTAGAAACCCAAAAGAAGGAGAAGACTATGTTCAGCCACATCATGCTCGGAGCAACAGACCTAGAGGCGTCCAAGAAATTTTATGACGCGGCGCTTGGCGTGCTCGGCTACGGCCCGGCCATGGGCGAGGGGAACCGCTATTTCTACATGGCTCCGACTGGCATTTTTTCGATCAGTACGCCGATTAACGGAGAGCCCGCCTGTGCTGCCAATGGCGGAACTGTTGGTTTCGCCGTCGAGTCACAAGAGCTTGGTGACGCGTGGCATGCAGCAGGCCTTGCGAACGGTGGCACGACTTGCGAAGATCCGCCAGGAATTCGCGAAGGCGCTATGGGCAAAATGTATCTTGCCTATCTCCGCGATCCTTCGGGCAACAAAATTTGCGTGCTCAAGCGCCTAAGCTAGAGATAAATCAGCAAAAATTGGAGAATCGAAATGTTTACGCATATGTTTTTGGGCAGCAACGACGTTGATCGCTCACGCAATTTTTATCAGGCAACTTTGGCACCGCTCGGTCAATCCAACGTGATGCCAGCAGACCAGCCCCGTTGCGTCTTTCCCGGGCCGCACGGCAGCCTGATCATTGGTGCCCCTGCCGACGGCGCCCCGGCAACGGCTTCAAATGGGTTTACAGTTGGTTTTGTGGCGAGCGATGCCGCAGCAGTCGATGCGTTTCATGCAGCAGGGGTCGCCAATGGCGGAACGGATGAAGGCGCGCCAGGGCCGCGCCCTAATGCACCGGGCAATTCATACG
>JBEGTP010000322.1:0-3748 GCA_041179365.1 Pseudomonadota bacterium | reverse complement strand
GCGCTCTATGTCTTTGACAATGTGGGGGCGTCGACTGACATGAGTCCTAACGCCTTCACCCATGCGATCATCTCGATTCAACTGTCCCAAAATGCTCAGATGATCTACCATTTTGACTTACATCCTCGAACCAACCATCTAGCGGGATCATTTTCATATTGTTATAAACCGTGTAACTGGTATGTAAATGGAATTGGGCTGCGATGTCAACCAACTAAGTCGCAGAGGGAGTGGATGAATGGCAAATGTGATGGAGCTCGCTCAGCGCCTGCGAGATGCCTATACCAGAGGGCCGGTTCCGCCCCTTCGTGATGGGCTAGCGCCAACCGATGCGGCAGCGGCCTATGCAATCCAGACCGTAAACAAGGCGCACTGGTTAAGCGAGGGTCGCGTTTTGTCGGGCCGCAAAGTGGGGCTGACAGCAAAGGCGGTGCAGGCGCAACTTGGCGTCGATCAACCTGATTTTGGCGTGTTATTCTCTGACATGGAAATTGCCAATGGCGGGAACTTGCTTGCCTCGCGCTGCCTACAGCCGAAAGCTGAAGGCGAAGTTGCATTCGTGCTCGGCGCCGATCTCAACGATCCACACGTGACCCGCGAGGAAGTCGCTGCGGCTATTTCCGATGTGGTCGCATCCATCGAAATCGTCGATAGCCGGATCGCCGACTGGAAAATCACTTTCGCCGATACTGTTGCAGACAACGGGTCATCGGCATTTTACGTTCTGGGTGAGGCCCGCAAACCACTGGCTGGACTTGACCTATGGACATGCGGCATGGCGCTTGAAGTGAATGACGAGGTGGTGTCGCTCGGCGCGGGCGTTGCCTGCCTTGGCCACCCGCTCAACGCCGCAACATGGCTGGCGAAAACCTTGGCGGATCTCGGCGAGCCGCTGCGCGCGGGCGATGTGGTGCTGACTGGGGCGCTGGGACCGATGGTCGCAATCCTGCCCGGCGACCGTGTCAAAGTCAGTATCGGCGGATTGGGCTCAGCAGGTTTCACTTACGTCGATGACCGGGCGTGAAGACTAAAGTCGCCATTATCGGCTCAGGCAACATCGGCACCGATTTGATGATCAAGATCATGCGCCTCTCAAAGCTGTTAGAGATGGGCGCGTTTGTCGGGATCGATCCGGAGTCCGATGGTCTCAAGCGCGCCGAACGCATGGGCGTGGCGGTAACGGCTGACGGAATCGATGGTCTGATTTCAATGCCCGAATTTTCTGATATTCAAATCGTGTTCGATGCGACTTCCGCTGGAGCGCACAAACATCACAATGCTGTGCTGCAAGCGCACGGCAAGCGTGTGATAGACCTGACCCCTGCTGCCATCGGACCCTACACCATCCCCTCGGTGAACGGCATGGCCAATCTGGACGCTCCTAACGTCAATATGGTGACGTGCGGCGGACAGGCGACAATCCCCATAGTCTACGCCGTGAACCGCATAGCCAAAGTGCACTATGGCGAGATCGTCGCCTCGATAGCGTCGAAAAGCGCAGGCCCCGGCACCCGCGCGAATATCGACGAGTTTACCGAAACGACTTCGCAGGCCATTGTCGATGTCGGCGGTGCGACGCGCGGCAAGGCGATTATCGTGCTCAACCCCGCTGAGCCGCCACTCATCATGCGCGATACCGTCTATTGCCTGTGCGAAGCGGGCGACCGCGATGCGATTGCCAAATCGGTGGAGGAAATGGTGGCAGAGGTACAGACCTATGTACCGGGATATCGGCTCAAACAGGCAGTGCAGTTTGAGGCTATTGGTTCGAATCAGCCTCTGCATATCCCTGAGATGGCCGAAACCGGAAAGACCGATTTTACGGGCCTCAAAGTGTCAGTGTTTCTCGAAGTCGAGGGCGCAGCACATTACCTTCCGGCCTATGCGGGCAATCTCGACATCATGACTTCGGCAGCCCTGCGCACGGCTGAGCGGATTGCCGCTCGCATGCACGAAGGCGCGGCGACATGACCTTCGATCCCAAAACCGAAAAGCTCTACATTCAGGACGTCACCCTGCGCGACGGCATGCACGCGATCCGCCATCAATATGGCATCGAGCATGTCAAGGACATCGCCCGTGCGCTCGACCGGGCCAAGGTTGATGCCATTGAGGTCGCCCACGGCGACGGCCTGCAAGGCTCCAGTTTCAACTACGGCTTTGGCGCGCATACCGATTGGGACTGGATCGGCGCGGTGGCTGAGGTGTTGGAGCATAGCGTCCTCACCACGCTGCTGCTGCCCGGCATCGGCACGGTGCATGATTTGAAGCGCGCCTTTGATCTCGGGGTTCGTTCTGTCCGCATCGCTACGCATTGCACAGAGGCCGATGTCAGCAAGCAGCATATCGAGGCCGCGCGCAATCTTGGCATGGATGTCTCGGGCTTCCTGATGATGAGCCATATGTCCGAGCCGGAGCCGCTCGCTAGCCAAGCCAAGCTGATGGAAAGCTACGGCGCACACTGTGTCTATGTTACCGACAGTGGCGGCGCGATGAATATGGATGAATATGCCGCGCGCTGTCAGGCCTATGACCGTGTCCTCAAGCCCGAAACCCAGCGCGGTGTGCATGCTCACCATAATCTCAGCCTCGGTGTGGCGAACAGCATCGTCGCCGTCCAGAACGGCGTTGTCCGGGTCGATGCGTCGCTTGCGGGCATGGGTGCTGGAGCGGGCAACGCCCCGCTCGAAGTGTTCATCGCCGCGGCTGACCGGATGGGCTGGAACCACGGCTGCGATCTCTATGCGCTGATGGACGCTGCCGAAGACCTTGTCCGCCCCCTGCAGGACCGCCCGGTGCGGGTTGACCGCGAGACGCTGACACTCGGCTATGCGGGTGTCTATTCCAGCTTCCTTCGCCACGCCGAAAAGGCCGCCGAGGAACACGGGCTCGATACAAGGGCTATCCTTGTCGAGCTTGGAAAGCGCAAGATGGTTGGTGGTCAGGAAGACATGATCGTCGATGTTGCGCTTGATATGGTACGGGAGCGCACAGCATGATTCAGCCGACTGCCGCGCAGCAAAAATTGGTCCAGCAAGCGGCAAGAGCGCTTGGCGATGCGGGGCTGGTTCATGCATACGGTCATTGCAGCCTAAGGCTCGATGAAGCGCATTTCCTCGTGTGTGCGGCGATTCCCATGGGCATGATTGCGGACGATGCAGGCGTGGTTGTGCCCATAATGGGCCCTTTGCCAGAAGGGGTGCTGGGCGAAGTGCGTGCGCATCAAGCGATCTATGCGCGCCGCGCCGATGTGCGGGCGATCTGCCGGATTATGCCACCAGCCGTGATGGCACTTTCGACGCAAAGGATCATCCCACATCCGCGCCACGGTATTGGGGCCTATTTTCATCCCGGCCCTGCGTTCTGGGATGATCCGCGTCTCTTACGCGACGAGCTGAGCGCCGGCGCGCTGGCCGATGCGTTGGGCGGTCACAACGCCATCATCATGCGCGGCAACGGCGCCATCGTCGTAGCGGATGGGCTTGAAAAGGCAGTCTCCTTAAGCTGGTTTCTCGAAGATGCTGCACGCATAGAGAGAGACGTTCGGTCGATGCACTGCGCGCCAGAAGCTGGTCTGTTGTCTCCCGACGAAATCATCGCCCGCCAAGTTTTTGCGGGCGGCGTGGTTGAACGCATGTGGGCTTGGTTGACACAGGCGACCCCTCAAATCTGACAAGCAGATGGCTTTGTACCCAATTCGCCAAGCAACGAAAACGACCCAAGGCTGCGGACTTGAAGCGGAAAAATG
>JBEGTP010000321.1:0-6981 GCA_041179365.1 Pseudomonadota bacterium | reverse complement strand
ATTCGAACTCGTGACCCCCTGATTACAAATCAGGTGCTCTACCAACTGAGCTAAGCCGGCGCCCTTTGAAGGCCGAAGCCCTTTAGCCTTAGGTTATGCCAAAGGTCCAGCCCTCACTTTGGGCAATCTGCTCGGTGAGCGGTCTGGGAGACCAAAGCGACTTGTGTGCAGCGAAGGTGCGCAGCCAGGCGGCTGTAACGAGGGCGTCGGTGGCGTGATCTGTCAAGCAAGGCAAAGAAGTGTGCGGCGCGGACCCGAGCGAGATCAAGGCTGCATCAAGCAATTCCGGCGTTCTTATTTTGCTCAGCCCTTTCCGTAATCCTGCAGCGCGCGCAGCAATTTGCGTGTATATTTCAACGATCACCGGCCCGCTTGGGGGGAGCGGATCAAAGGGCCAAATGGGTATTTGACCGTCGACTTGCGCCAAGAGTCGCATGCCTGAAAAACTGGCCTTTGCGACTTGGGCGGCACCGATCGCTTCATAAATAGTCGACGGTTTTCCGCCACCTTTTGCATTGTAATGCGCTTCGCACGCCCGGAAATGTGTGTAGTCAGCTTTTCTTCCATCCTTGGCGCCGAAGTAAAAATGCCGACGATGGCGATGCTCGAGGAGCGACGCAGCGCCCAGATCGGGGTCATCACAATGCCGATCGACATAGGCCCAAAAGGCTTTTGCCGTCTCGGGCGTATCGTCCCCGGGGAAGTATGCGCTGCGCTCGACAAAAGGCGGTGCGAAGCTGAAATCAAATCCGATGATGATGTCGTCTTTTTGCGCCAATATCCAGTCAAGGATGGCGCGTCTTGACCAATGCTTGGTCTCTGATGTCACGAGCTTTGGCGCCGCGATGCCGCTCAGGCAAACGCCAACGGCGATGCCAGCGTGATGGGTGCCTTTAGCGCCTGACCAATCAATCGCTGCAAAACGCGTAAAGCGGGAAGGGGGCGAATTGGAGTGCGCTTCGGCGATCAAAATGGGTTCCGTAATGGGCTCAGGTGACCGGTGTGAATAGTTGCTTGCGCTATACCGCAATTACGGATTCAAAAACCGACCCGTGTTTGGAGACTAGCGCGTGAGCGGCTTTAGTCAATTTCTGCGCCGGAAACTGTGACGCTTGAAAAGGCTCTTCTTGCGCGGTCAAAATGGGAGCGAAGCGGCCCTACTGTCGTCATGGCCGCTTCGCTCCCAAATTTCATTATTTAGCCTTTGTAGCGCGCGCCTTTGGAGTCGGCTCATCCAGCTGCATTTTTTCTAAGGCGCGGGCGGCGGCATCGCGTCCGCCGAGGCCAAAGGCGATGGCTCCGGCTGCTGCTGCGGCGACGACAATGGCACCAAAAGCCATTTCAACAATGGGTCCGCCGATCCCCATTTGCGAAAGGCCCATCGCCAGAAAGAGGCCGATGACGGCATAGCGCACAATTGAGCCGCCCATGCCGCCTTTGCCGGACGAGGCAATGACGCTGGCGAGGACGTTGGCGAGCAAAAATCCGACGGCGATAATGACGCTCCCAAAGATCACGCGGCCTCCTAGTTCGAGGACATTGTTGAGGATGCTCGATAGCTCACCAAAGTTCAGCATACGCGTAGCGGCGATTGCGAAGAACATCATGATCGCTGTCGTGCAAATCGTGCTTACGATCCGGGTTGGGCTGCTCGTTGCGGGAAGAATACCAACGGCACGAACGGCACCATCAAAACCAAGGTCGGGGAGAATTTCTTCGACCAAAGATGCCACCCACCGCGCGATCAGCCAAGCAATGCCAAGCAAAATCGAAGCGCCGATAATGAGCGGGATTGAACTGAGGATCGTTCCCAAAACCTTGGTTGCCGGTTCAGAAATAGCTGATATTCCAAGTGTTTGGAGCGCAGCAATCGCGATTGGGATAATGATGAGAACATGGCAAACCGTTGCGATCGTGCGGCTAATGGTGTTGCTGCCCGTCACCTTGTCAACGCCGCCTTTGGCTGCCCATGCATCCAGATTGATCGTGCTAAGCGTCGTTTGAACCAGTTGCTTCACGATCCGCGCGACAACAAGTCCAACGAACAGGATGACGCCGGCACCAATGATGTTTGGAATGAAACCCATGACTTGATCGAGCAAGGTCTGGAGAGGTTTGATGACATTATCGAGGCCCAGCCGCTGCAGAACCGCAATGAGGCCCAACAGCCAGATCAATAGGGAAACGATCGTGCCGAGTGAGATGCCGATCGATTCACCTGATCCACTTTGTTTTTGGAAAAAGGGAATACGGTCTACCAGTTTGGCAAACGCCCATTTCGCTGCTTTGGCGAGTCCCCAAGTGACCAGCAATATACCTGCCACCCAAAGCGTTTTTTCGCCAAAATTTCGGGCGACGCCCCAGTCGACTTGATAGCTTGAAATGTCCGTGATCATGATCTTCACCCCTCCCGTTGAACACAAGAGCTGCGATTTTACCTGCAAGATGCCATTTTGGCTAGGTTCAATTAACCATTGTCTTTGGGAGGCTTGCGACGCGCTTCCCACCAAGCAAGTCGTTCTTTGATTTTGGCTTCGAACCCCCGCTCAGAAGGCGTGTAAAACACTTGCGAAGACAGACCATCTGGCCAGTAGTTGGCACCCGAAAAACCATCCTTTCGGTCATGATCATAGGCATAGTCTTTGCCATAGCCGATTTGCTTCATCAGCGCAGTTGGCGCATTCAAAATATTGTCAGGTGGCATTAGGGATCCGGTGTCTCGCGCAGATTTCCAAGCCGCTTTCTGTGCCTTATAGGCCGCATTCGATTTGGGAGCGGTCGCGAGATAAAGGCAGGCTTGAACAATTGCGAGCTCACCCTCGGGCGAGCCCAAAAATTCATACGCGTCTTTTGCAGCCAAGCATTGAACTAAGGCGTGCGGATCGGCGAGGCCAATGTCTTCACTGGCAAAGCGCACCAGCCGACGCAAGAGATAGAGCGGCTCTTCTCCTGCAATAAGCATCCGCGCAAGATAGTAGAGTGCGGCTTGAGGATCGCTTCCACGTAGGCTTTTGTGCAAAGCCGATATGAGATTATAATGGCCTTCGCGGTCCTTGTCATAGACCGGCATCCGGCGGTGGAGTAGTGCCGCTAAACCCAGAGGATCTAGAGGCGCGCTTACGCTAACAGAAAATAGCGTTTCGGCCTGATTGAGCAAAAAACGCCCATCACCGTCGGCGCTCGCGATGAGCGCTTTCCGCGCGTCTGACGTCAAGGGGAGGGGGCGTGCCTCAAGAGCCTCCGCGCGCAGGAGCAGCGTTTCCAACGCAGCCTCACTCAACCTTCGCAGAATTAAAACTTGGGCGCGGCTGAGGACGGCAGCGTTAAGCTCAAAGCTCGGATTTTCAGTCGTCGCACCGACCAGCGTCACCGTCCCCTTCTCAACAAAAGGCAGAAACCCATCCTGTTGCGCGCGGTTGAATCTGTGAATTTCATCGACAAAGAGCAAAGTGGCTTCGCCCAATCGTGCGTGCTCTTCGGCCGCAGCAAAGGCCTTTTTAAGATCAGAAACGCCAGAAAATACTGCGGACAGCGCTACGAAACGCATACCAACGGCGTCGGCGAGCAAGCGCGCAAGAGTTGTCTTGCCGGTGCCGGGAGGCCCCCATAGGATAATCGAGGCCAAACGTCCTGCCGCTACCATACGGCCGATCGCCCCTTCTGGCCCCGTGAGATGTTCCTGTCCCACGACATCGCCAATTGTCAGCGGCCGTAAGCGTTCTGCAAGTGGGGCAGCCGGGCGAGGGTGATCCCCTGAATCTGGCACAAATAGATCCGTCATGTGCCCTTGTCCTGACTTATTTTGCGCGGGCTGCGATCACGCGCATATAAGTATCGATCATGGCATGATTGACTTGATCCCAATCATATATCGAGCTTGCCTCATGCGCAGCGGCACCGTGGGCGCGTCTGAGCTTTGGATCAACACAATACGCAGCAACGGAATCGGCAAAAGCGGAAACATCTCCGGGGGTGATCAGCCGCCCAGTTTTGCCATCAACGATCAGTGTTTCGCCGCCAGCCGCGCGCGCAGCCACGACGGGGACGCCACTGGCCAATCCTTCAAGCATGACATTACCAAAAGCTTCGGTAGTCGATGGGTTGAGCATGATATCGAGCGACGCTGTAGCGCGACCCAAATCTTGCCCCGATTGGAACCCGGCAAAGATTGCATCTGGTAGCCTCGCCTTTAGCCAATCATCCGCGGGGCCCGCGCCAATAATCAAAACGCGGTGTTTTACGGCGCGGGTCTTTAATAATCGAACGGTTTCAGCAAAAACATCAAGGCCCTTTTCCAAAACCAAGCGACCGAGATAGCCGACGACGACCTCGTCATCCCCTATGCCCAGTGCCCGCCGCCACTCAAGACTCCGCTGCGCTGGATTGAAAATGCTTGGGTCGATGCCGCGCGCCCAAATGCCAATATTGTCCCCCATACCTTGGGTCCGCATAATTTCGACAGAGGTTTGGTTCGGCGCGACCACAGCGTCACAGCCGAGGTAGAAACGTCGAATGAGCGCTTCCAACGGGCGCTCTAACCAGCTTAGATTATAGTAGCGCGGATAGGTTTCAAACCGCGTATGCATTGAAGCGACGCTTGGAACGCCAATTCTGCGGGAAAAGCGCAGCGCGCTTGATCCGAGCAGCGCAGGAATTGAGATGTGAAAGACATTGGGCGCAAACTCCACAATGTCGCGCTTTGTTTTGAAAGGCAAATGCCACGCAAGGCGATATTCTCCACGCCCAAATGGGATCGCTGTTGAGGGAACGCTGACCAGATCACCCTGTGGTGCAAATGCTGGCGTGTCCGTCGTTGGCGAGT
The DNA here is from genome assembly GCA_041179365.1 of Pseudomonadota bacterium. Taxonomy (GTDB): domain Bacteria; phylum Pseudomonadota; class Alphaproteobacteria; order Sphingomonadales; family Sphingomonadaceae; genus Aquisediminimonas. The sequence continues at coordinate 2,159 of JBEGTP010000321.1, read as the reverse complement.
AGACGCGCACTTTCGCGCCTTGGCGCAACAGATATTCAACCAGCCGGTTGAGGGACTGGTTCGCGCCATCGCGAACATAGTTGTAGTTTCCACTGAACAACGCAATGCGGAGGTCTGATACGTGCATCTGGTGCACCCTTAACGTCGCTTTTGAGAAAATTCCAGACCAGAGCGGAATCAATTCATAGTGTAGTCCTAAATGAGGTCTATGTCGGCCCACACCGGAAGATGGTCTGACGCATAGCGCGCTTTGAGGCTATGATGCGTTCCCGCGCGAAGAATTGTGATCGCTTCATTGGCAAAAATGCGGTCAAGGCGAGCGATGGGGCGACGACTGTGGAAGCTTGCGCCTGTTTCAGCCATGTGGAGGCCTGAGAACGCGGTCAAACTGCCGCCATGCTTTGACCATTCATTGCAATCGCCCATCAAGAGTAACGGCAGAGCGGCGTGGTCTCGCGCCACTTGTGCGCGAATGGCGCGGATTTGCTGGTGTCGCCGCAATCCTGACAAATCAAGGTGCATGCCAACGACGCAAAGTGGACCTCGGATTGTTTCAACGACGGCCATCACAGCGCCGCGGGGTTCAAGCGACGGAATGGCTACGAGGGCAGTCGAATGGACTATAAGTGCATCCTTTACCAATATGGCGTTTCCGTGCCAGCCAATCGAATGCTCTCGGGAATTAAGCCAAATAGGCGTATATTGGCTTTCATCTCTAATCATTTCAGATGGAATAGCAGATTCGCGCTTGCCTAGTCGTCGATCAGCCTCTTGCAAGGCAACGATATCGGCATCGACTTCCTCCAAAACATCTAGAATTCTGCGCGGATTTCGGCGGCGATCAGTGCCAACCGCCTTGTGCATGTTATAGCTAGCAATACGGATCATGCTGAGCAGGATAGCCTGCGGGGGTCACCCCGCCAAGCCATTCCCCTACGACACTCCCCTATGGCGGGGCCTTACGGCTTTTTACCGAGACCCAAACCGTTCAGACTGTTTTGGTCAAACTTTAGGCGGACAGTGACATAAGGTCCGGCCTGCGTGTAGCGGCTCTCTTGGAAATCACGGTCGCGGTAACCCACGACATTGTACCCAAGCGTGATGTAGCCATTGTCAAACGGCGATAGGCTGATCTGCGGTCCCCCTGCAAAGGAATAGGATCTGCCAGCAGGGTTCTGCCGCAACGTTCCCGATACGCCTAGATCGACATGTTTTCCGAGATCGAAGCGAATATCAGTACCGAAAACATTGCTCCATCCTTTGATGTCATCCGCGCCGTAGCGATCAAAGACATAGCGGCTGCCCCAGAAGAGCGAGACTTCACTGCGCGCGAGGAAGCCCACGCCTTCTTTTCGCTCAGTCGGTGACCAATTGAATGAAAAGCTGTTGATAACGCGCTGTGACTTGGCATCGCCCGAGATGAGAAGCGGCGCGCCGCCAATCGGGCCTGACTCGCCAAAAACAGCACCGCGAACGCGGTCTGACCGGACTTCGAGCTTTTCAAGGAACGAGACATTGCTCGTTGACGGACGATAGCCCCACGAAAGCGCAAGCGCCGCCGTTTCAGTGCTAGGGCCACCGCGTTTTTCAGAGGCATTGAAGTAGCTAAACTGGCCACCCATCGCTTGGCCTTCGCCGACTTGGCGCAGAACCGCAGTGGTCAGGCCGTAGCGATGGGTCAGGCTACCCGAGCGCGCTTCTGCACGGCCTGTCCAGCTCCATCGCGTGTCGCGGTAAGTTGCGCCGGCGGTGACAGCCGTGAAGTCTTCGGTGAGGACACCGTCGCCGGTAACATATCCACCCGACGAGACGGGCTGAAGCGGTTCGAGGACACGACTGCTATCAAAGCCGCTGAGCGTCTTGTTGCCATCAAGAGTGAAATCCACAGTCCACTTCTTGCCGAGCGGCAAGGATTGGGCAAGGCCATATGCGGCGTAAGTCCGCGGGCCATACTCGCCAATATCTTGTTGGTTCATGCTGCCAACCAAGCGTCCGCCCTGCCAAGGTTTCACGTCAAAGCCAAGGCGCGCCGTTCGTGCATCAATCGTATCACCCGAGGCAAGCTCATAGGACCCGACCAAAACGATGTCGTCATTCACGTGGAAGCGCGCGCTCGCTTTGTGGCGGGCAGGAAAATCAATGCTTTCGCTTTCGCTGTT
>JBEGTP010000320.1:0-3524 GCA_041179365.1 Pseudomonadota bacterium | reverse complement strand
AGTTTAGGGGTAACGATTACCACCGGCAGGGGAGCGACATCGCAGTCGAAATCCTTTCGAGTGGCACGACGGGTCCGCCCAAACGCATTCCCGTCAGCAAAACGATCATTGCTCGCGCGCTTGAAATGACCAATGCGTCGGGAACAGTCACGCGCGGCGACTATGACATTTCACCTTGGCCAATTGGCTCGATCGGGGGGATCGGGCGCTTGATCGGTAGCGTCTTGCAACGCCGACCGCTTGTCTATTTCGACAAGTTTAATGTGGCAGAGTGGGTCGATGCGGTGAAACGCCACCGACCCCGCATTGTCACCGGAATGCCTGCGATGATGCAGATGGTGCTCGACGCAGAGGTGCCGCGCGATGATCTCGCCTCTATTGAGGTCTTTTACGGCGGATCGGCGGCGTTTGATGTTGAATTGAGGGAGGGCTTGCTCGAAAAATACGGTATTACTGTGATTTGGGCTTATGGCGCGACCGAGTTTTACGGAACAATCATTTCATGGTCTGAAGACATGCACCGTGAATGGGGCGCGGCTAAGCCAGGATCATCGGGACGCGCCCTTCCAGGCGTGACACTTAAGGTCGTGGACCTCGAAACGGGTGAGGCTCTTCCGCCGGGCCAAGAGGGTCTGCTACACGCCAAGGTTGATGCGCTTGGTCCGAATTGGATCGGTACGAACGACCTGGTCTCAGTCGATAGCGACGGCTTCATGTTTCACAAAGGGCGGAATGATGGTGCGATCGTGCGCGGTGGGTTTAAGATTTTGCCCGAAACAATTCGCTCAGCCCTGCGCGAACACCCCGCCGTGCTCGATGCGTCGTGTGTTGGACTAGAGGATAAAAGGCTGGGGCAAGTGCCCGTTGTCGCCGTTGAACTTGCAGCGGCTGCTGATGTACCAAGCGAAGGAGAGATGCTCGACTTTTTGCGCGACCGCCTTGCAAAACAAGCCATCCCCGTGCGCATCATAGTGGTGGGTTCCTTGCCAAGAACCGCGACGATGAAAGTCGAAATCAAGGCGGTCCAGCGTCTCTTTGATGCATCATCTATATGATGAAAAAATGGACGAGATGAAACAGGCTGACACGCAACTTGCGATAGCATAAAGTATTGCCAACCTATGAGGAAAAGGACTCGCCCGTGAAGATCGAAGACATGATCATCGTCAGTGTGGACGACCATATTGTTGAGCCGCCAACCATGTATCAAAACCACGCGTCAGTGCAACATAAGCATCTGATGCCAGAACTACGGCGCGATGAAAAGGGTGTGGAATACTGGCTTTATGAAGGCCGCCGTGCAGGCAACATCGGGCTGAATGCGGTCGTGGGGCGAGTCCGGGAAGAATATGGCTGCGAGCCGGTTTCCTATGATCAGATGCGCAAGGGTAGCTGGGATATCCACGCTCGCATTGAGGATATGAACGCTAACGGCATCCTTTCTTCCATCAACTTCCCGAGCGTGGTCCATTTTGATGGAGCATTGTTCCACGGCTTTCAGGATAAAAACCTCGCGCGGATCATCATGCAAGCCTATAATGATTGGCATATCGACGAATGGTGCGGCACCTATAAGGGGCGTCACATCCCCACGGCGCTGCTGCCCTTTTGGGATGTCAACGCCGCTGTCGAAGAGATTGAGCGCGTTGCCAAGAAGGGCTGTCACTCGATAACCTTTAGCGATAATCCGTCGACTAAGGGGCACCCAAGCATTCACAACGAGCATTGGGAGCCGCTTTGGAAGGCGTGCGCTGATAATGATGTTCTGATCAACATTCACATCGGTTCGGGCAATGCCGCGCCCCATGCGTCGATGGAATCGCCGATTGATGCGTGGATAACGACGATGCCAATTTCTATCTGTAACTCTGCGGCGGATTGGCTCCATCTTGAGGCGTTGCAAAGATATCCGCTTAAGATCTCGCTGTCAGAAGGCGGAATTGGATGGATTCCTTATTTCCTTGAGCGCGCTGATTTTGTCCATGAGCATCACAATGCATGGACCCACGCTGACTTCGGCGGGAAAAAGCCCAGCGAAGTGTTTCGCGAGCATTTCCTCACTTGCTTTATCGACGATGCTTTTGGGCTGCGAAATATCGATATGATTGGCGAAGATAACATCGCCTATGAGTGCGATTATCCGCATTCTGATACAGTCTGGCCCGAGAGCGCAGATCGCTTCCTTGAAACCGTCAAGCATCTTACAACCAGTCAAATCAACAAGATTAGCCATGAAAATGCTCTTAAACGCGCCAATTTTGACGTGTTCGGGATGATGGGCGGACGCGAGAATTGCACAGTTGGCGCGCTTCGGGCGCAGGCGGCGCATGTTGACGTATCGCCTAAATCTTATGGCGGGCCGGCTCCGCTCGCGCCAGGTGAAAAGGCGCGGCGTGTCACCTCGGGCGATATCAGCAAGATGTTTGCTCAGGTGGCTCAATATGACGGCAGGCTGGACGAGGCGGCCTGATCTGACGAGCGATTCCTTCTGTGAACTGCGTGTTTACCGCGTCGCTGCGGGGCGCGCGCGCGAAATGGAAGCGCGGGTGCAGCAAGATTTGCGCACGCTCTTTCCCAAGCATGGCATTCGCCCGCACGCGGGCTGGTCCACCATTGTCAGTCCGGTGTCCCCTGCCTATGTTTATCTCACGCCGTGGCGCACCATGGAGGACCGCAGCACAAGCTGGGCGCATTTTTATAGCGATCCGGAGTGGGCTGAGGTCCGTGCTCGCACGAATGCTGGCGCTGAACTCGTCGAGAGTTACGAGGTTATGTTCGTCCGTGCTGTGAGTCCTTGGGTAGCGAAGGCGGACGGTCTGGCTTTTGTGGAGCTTGTGATTCAAGCCACTGCGATTGGCAAAACAGCAGCAGTCTTAGCCGAACTTGATGATCATGTGCTGCCAACTCTCAAAGCGGCGGGTGCGCATGTCTTTGGTATTTTCGACATGATAAGTGGTCGCGCACTTCCAGCGCAGGTCTCGATCATTGGTTGGGAAAGCTTGGAGCAACGCTCAGCGGTAAACGCACAATTACAGGCAAGAGCAAACGCGATCCGCGGAGCCGGACTCGCAAGTCTGTTTGGCCGCGCCGAGCACCATTTGATGACGGATGTGCCGGTGGACTGGGCCTGAACAGGCCGGGCTTTTTAGCAGCAGCTAGAGTGGTGTTAATTCAATAGGATCCACCAAGGCATTTCTAATCTGATTTGGAAGCCAGCAGGTCATTGAAAGCGCAGCGTCCTTAAAGCCGTCAAACCGCTTTATATCAAGTTTGGTGTGGATCGTCCGTGGCAAGGATGGGGCGATACTCAAAAAGAAAGCCCCGGCGCGTTTCCGCACCGGGGCCAGTCAACCTCTCCCAAGGTTATCCTAAAATTTAATGCCAGCCGCGATGCCGTAGCGGCGCGGTTCAAGTGTGAAGATGTTCGTGAACAAGCCCGAGGACTGATCGGTAACATAGAGCCCCGTCGTCGCGCTATTATCAAACAGGTTCTGGACAAAGCCGCGGAGGTACCATTTGTCCGA
>JBEGTP010000319.1:0-7882 GCA_041179365.1 Pseudomonadota bacterium | reverse complement strand
CTTCGGCCTCAAGAACATCGATACCGATGTCATCATTCCGGCGCATTGGCTCAAGACGATAAGCCGGGTCGGGCTCGGCAAAGGCGCGTTTGAATCGATCCGCTCTGAACCGGGCAATGTGTTCGATGATCCGCGTTTCGCCGGTGCGCCAATTTTAATTGCGGGCGATAATTTCGGCTGCGGTTCTAGCCGGGAACACGCCGCGTGGGCGCTTGCTGATCTCGGCATTATGTGCGTTATCGCGCCAAGCTTTTCAGATATTTTTTCCGGAAATGCCTTTAAAAACGGTATTTTGACGGTTGAGCTGCCGCAGGATGCGATTGACAGGCTGATGATTGTCGCAGAGTCTGACGCGATCCATGTTGACTTGGAAAATCAAACGGTAACCACAGCATTTCAGGACAGATTCAGCTTTGCAATGGATAGGTTTCGGAGGGACTGCCTGATGCAAGGACTCGATGAAATCGGTCTGACGATGGCAATGGGTGACAAAATATCAAGCTATGAGACACGGGCTCAGGCCGCTTGGCCTTGGTCTGCAAAGGGACAATTGGGATGAAAGCATTACTATCAAAAGCCGCAGGCGACGCATCGACGCTTGTTCTTGATGAAATTGACATGCCGGTTGCAGGGCCCGGTGAACTTCTGGTCGCGGTAAAAGCATGCTCGGTCAATTATCCCGATGTCTTGATCATTGAAGATAAATATCAATTCAAGCCCGAGCGCCCCTTTGCCCCTGGAGGAGAGATTTCAGGCGTCGTCGAAGCGGTCGGCGAAGGCGTGAAGCAGTGGAAAGTTGGCGACCGAATTATTGGCAGTACCGGCCATAACGGGATGCAAGAGAAAACAATTGTGCAGGCGAGCCGTGCCTACGCGCTCCCGCCCGAACGCAGCTTTGCCGAAGGCGCTTCGCTCTTAATGACGTACGGTACTTCGATCCATGCCTTGCTTGATCGCGGACGGATCAAAGAAGGCGATGTCTTGCTTGTATTAGGCGCAGCGGGCGGGGTCGGCCTTGCCGCCGTTGAGCTTGGCGCAGCCTTTGGTGCGCGCGTTGTCGCGGCTGTATCTTCAGAAGAAAAAGCCGCAGCGGCAAAAGCAGCCGGCGCGCATGAGACTGTGATTTACGGTCATGCCCCCTTTGACAAGGATCAGTCTAAGGCACTTGCGAGTGCCTTTAAGGCGGCGGTAGGTCCAAACGGCGCCGACATTATTTACGACGCCGTTGGAGGCGATTATGCTGACCCCGCAGTCCGCTCGATTGCGTGGGAGGGCCGCTATCTCGTCGTCGGTTTTCCCGCAGGCATTCCAAAGCTCGCGCTCAATTTGACATTGCTCAAAAGCTGCGACGTATGCGGTGTTTTCTGGGGCGCGTTTTCTCAGCGCGAACCACAACGGAATGCTGACAATATCACGCGCCTTTTCAGGCTTTGGGCCGATAATAAAATCGCGCCACGGGTGACAGAAACCTTCCCGCTTGCTCACGGTGGCGACGCGATCGCCAAAATGGCGCGGCGCGAGGCGATTGGAAAACTCGTCGTCACGATCGACTGACGCATTGCGCCTTGGCCTCCGGCTCCCTATCTGGGCGAGACGAGATTGATTCTGCTTGAGGATGCGCCATGACAACCTTCGATGACCGCGAACGAGCGTTCGAAAATATGTTTGCCCATGACGAGGAAATGGCCTTTCGCGTCACGGCACGGCGCAACAAGCTTGTCGGCCAATGGGCGGCGCTCAAAATGGGCCTGACGCCCGAAGAGACCGACTCCTACGCCAAAGGCATTGTTCAAGCTGATTTTGAAGAAGGTGGTGATGAAGACGTCGTGCGTAAACTGCTCGGTGATCTCACAGCAGCGGGCATTGAAACGAGCGACGAAGAAATCCGAAAAGCTCTAACTGATCAAACCGTCGAAGCGCGCCGCCAGCTGATGGAAGTAAAATAGCCACCATGTCTATGGCAGCCAGCGAGATTGAAGCCTTTATAAAGTCAGCCTTTCCGGATGCGACTGTAGAGATTACAGATCTGCGCGGAGACGGAAACCATTATGCCGCGCGCGTTGCGAGTGCCGCCTTTAAGGGCCTGTCGCGCATCAAGCAGCATCAAGCCGTTTATGCAGCCTTGGGCGGGCGGATGGGTGAGGAGCTCCATGCGCTCCAGCTGACAACCAGTATTGCAGAGTGAGGAATTTTTGATGACTGACGCAACCCATGCCCACATCGCCGAAATTGTCACTGGCAGTGACGTCGTGCTCTTCATGAAGGGAACGCCCCTTTTTCCGCAATGCGGCTTTTCAAGCAAAGCCTGCGCCATCCTCGATCATATTGGTGTCACATTCGCGACAGTGGACGTTTTGCAGGACCCAGAGGTACGCGGCGGAATTAAAGCTTTTTCCGACTGGCCGACGATCCCCCAACTTTATGTGAAGGGTGAATTCATCGGCGGATCAGACATTATGATGGAAATGTTTGAAGAAGGTGAACTCGGAGCGCTCATGGCTGAAAAAGGCATTCCGACCGCAAACTAGGGCCTGAATTGGCGCTTTCTCGTATTATTTGCTGGCTCCCGGGGAAGGGGCGGGTCGGTGCGAGACCAGGGAAGCAACCAACCCGCCCCTTTTGTGCGCTGTCGCGCTTTGGGAACACTGAGAGAGATGCAGGCTGCGTGCCAGTTTGTGCCAATCGCCTATTCCTGCGCTACACGATGGTAAAGCTGTGTTAACCTGCTGCCCAGACTGTATGAAATTCCGACATTGTGTTGCCAACTCAGCTTTGCCATGACGGCAAATAGAGCGCGAAATTTATTGGGAGAGTCGTATGCCTCGCGGAATTCTATATGCCCTCGCCGCCTTAGTCGTCGTTTCTCCCGCGATCGCGGCTGTGCCGCTCATCTCGGTCGAGACGCTCAAGGAGGTTACTCGCACGCTTTCGTCCGATGTTTTTGAAGGACGTGCGCCGACGACGCCTGGGGAAGATAAAACAATCGGCTATGTCGCGGGGCGCTTTGCAGCGGCCGGTCTAACCCCGGGCAACAAAGGGAGCTGGTTTCAAGATGTGCCTCTGGTTGAAATAACAGCCAATCCAGAGACCGCGCTCAAAATCACAGGTGGAAAGACCGATTTGTCGCTCGCGTACAAGACCGACATGGTCGCGATGAGTTATCGATTGGTGCCCCAAACGCGGATCGCAAATTCAGATATGGTGTTCGTTGGTTTTGGTATCAACGCACCAGAGCGCGGCTGGAATGATTATGCCGGCATCGACGTGAAGGGCAAAACGGTCGTCATTATGATCAATGATCCTGATTATGAGACTAAAGGCCTGACTGGCCCTTTTGGCGGCAGGGCGATGACCTATTACGGACGTTGGACGTATAAATTTGAAGAGGCCGCGCGCCAAGGTGCTGCGGCGGCCATCATTGTCCACGATAGTTTTCCCGCCGCCTACCCTTGGGGCGTTGTCGTTTCGAGCTGGACCGGCCCCCAGATTCGGATGGATGCCGAAAACGACCATCTCGATCAAACACAAGCCAATGGCTGGATGACAGGTGAGGCCGCCAAACGGGTCTTTGATAGCGCAGGATTGGACTATGCTAAATTAAGCGCAGCCGCCAAAAAGAAGGGCTTCAAGGCGGTCCCGCTCAAGCTCAAGGCGTCTCTCTCGCTTGATAACGCACTCAAGCGCCAAGCTTCAAAGAATGTGATTGGCATTTTGCCCGGCAAGACGCGCCCGAATGAATATGTCCTCTATTCGGCGCATTGGGATCATCTTGGGATTTGCGAGCCTGTGAAAGGCGACGATATTTGCAATGGGGCGCTTGATAATGCCAGCGGTACGGCTGGCCTCATTGCGCTTGCTGAGGCCCATGCAAAGGCGGGTCCTGCAGAAAGAAGCCTCGTCTTTCTTTCGGTGACGGCTGAAGAGTCGGGGCTTTTGGGCTCTGAATATTACGCTGCCAATCCTGTTTTTCCGCTCGCGCAAACGGTAGGTGGCATTAACATGGACGGACTGAACATCAATGGCCGGACGAAAGACCTCGTTGTAGTGGGGGCTGGCAAGTCTGAACTCGAACCCATGCTTGCAGCCCATGCAAAGGCGCAGGGCCGGATCATCGTGCCCGAGCCCACACCGGAAAAGGGCTTTTTCTACCGGTCAGATCATTTTAGCTTCGCAAAGCTTGGCGTGCCGATGATCTATTTCGATTCGGGGGATGATCTCGTGAACGGCGGCGTGGCGGCTGGTCGCGCCGCAGCAGACGATTATACCAACAATCGCTATCACAAACCGCAGGACGAATATCGCGACGATTGGCTTTGGGAGGGCGCGATCGAGGATTTGACGCTCAATTATGAAATTGGTCGTGAGCTTGCGATGAGCACAAACTGGCCAAACTGGTATCCAACAGCTGAGTTCCGCGCGATCCGCGATAAAAGCAGGGTCAATCGGTGACGCAAATTCAGCCGCCCGAATGGGCTCTGCACGAGAGCGTTTGGATCGGCTTTCCCAGCGATGGCGCACTCTGGCTGGAAGACCTTGAAGGGGCTCAAGGCGAAGTGGCGGCATTCGCGCGCGCCGTTTATGCCGGCGGAAAAGGCGAAACGGTGCGGCTTGTCTGCGCCAATGACGCGGCAGCGGCGCAAGCGCGCTCGCTTGCCGGAGACTGTGCGGAGATCATCCTCGCACCTTTTTTTGACATATGGATCCGCGATACCGGGCCGCTTATTGTCGCGCGCGCAGGCGCACGTCTTGCGCTCGATTATCAGGGCAATGGATGGGGCGGAAAATATCCCTCGCCGCTCGACGATGCCCTCGCAACCCTATTGTGCGCGCAAGCCGCCTTGCCGCGCGAGCCACGCGACTGGGTGTTGGAGGGCGGCGCGATCGATGTCGATGGCGCAGGGCTGTGCGTGACGACGGGACAGTGTCTGCTCAATCCCAATCGCAACCCAAGCCTCGCGCGGCGTGACATTGAAGTTCGCCTGTCGTCTGACCTAGGGCTGCACCAGATGCTCTGGCTCGGTGTGGGCTTGGTCAATGATCATACCGATGGCCATGTGGACAATGTGGCGCGCTTTGTAGCGCCAGGTGTCCTCGCGCTGCCGACCGCATTTGGCGCGGATGACCCCAACGCAGACGTATTTGCCGATGCGCATGACCGCGCGCGCGGGTGGCCCGTCAAGATCGTGAGCATTCCATCAGCAGGGCGCCATTGCGACGAAGAGGGCACCATTATCCCTGCTAGCCATATGAACTTTTATATCGGCAATGCCTGTGTCATTGTCCCAACTTATGGCGGGGCCAGCGACGCGCCCGCCATTGCAGCGATTGCCGCGCTCTTTCCGGATCGTCAAACAATCGGGTTGCCCGCCAATCACTTGCTCACAGGTGGCGGGTCCTTTCACTGCATCAGTCAGCAGGTGCCAAAGGTATAAGTCGTGTCCGCCGGATCTGGGATGCGCTTGGAAGGAATCGTCTGATGGAACATGTTGGAACCTGTCGCTGTGGACAATTGCAGGCGCGTTGCGCAGGGGCCCCAATCCGCGTCTCCGTCTGTCACTGCCTTAACTGCCAAAAGCGATCAGGCAGTGCGTTTGCGGCCCAAGCGCGCTGGCTTGACGCCGACGTCACGTTAAAGGGCGCGTTTAGCGAATGGTCTCATCTTGGTGAAAGTGGCAACCGCGCGGTGTTTCGGTTCTGCGCAGTCTGTGGTTCCACAGTGACATTCGCGAGTGACGGAATGCCCGGCATGACCGCTGTGGCGATTGGAGCGTTTGCAAATCCGCTGTTTCCCGCACCCCAATTTTCTAATTACGAAGACCGAAAACACGCGTGGGTCGCTGTGCTTGGCGACGCCGTAGAACGGCATTAATGGTCGGCAAGGCCCAATAAAAAGCGCCACCCCATTTCCGAGGCGGCGCTTTTATTGTGCTTACGGTCCGGCTGAACGATCCGCTTAGGCGTCTCCGCCTTCAGCCGACACAGTTTCAGCCTCAACGTCAACGAGCGGTGCCGCAACGGGTGCGGGTGCAGGCTTGGCCGGGGCAAGGCTTTCGGCCCAGGCCCGCTGTTGCACGCGCAAGGCCGCATCGCGACTGGTGGCTGTAATCCGCAAGCGGTTGAGGCCTGCGCCCGTTCCGGCGGGGATCAAGCGGCCAACGATCACATTTTCCTTCAAGCCGACGAGCTGGTCCTTCTTGCCTTCAACCGCCGCCTGCGTGAGCACGCGGGTTGTTTCTTGGAAGGATGCTGCCGAAATGAACGACCGCGTTTGAAGCGAAGCCTTGGTAATCCCGAGGAGGATCGGCTTGCCCTGAGCCGGCTCACCGCCCTTGGCGATGACCTTTTCATTGATCTCGGTCATTTCTTCCCAATCGACCTGCTCAGCGACCAAAAGCGTTGTATCGCCTGAGAAGGTGATCTCAACCTTTTGCAACATCTGGCGAACAATCGTTTCGATATGCTTGTCGTTGATGCGCACGCCTTGCAAGCGGTAGACTTCTTGAATTTCCGCAACGAGATATTCAGCCAAAGGCTCAATTCCCATCACTTCAAGAATGTCATGCGGATCAGGCGAACCGGCAACGAGATTATCGCCGCGTTTTACATAATCGCCTTCCTGCACGTCGATAACCTTGGATTTTGAAACCAGATATTCAACCAGTTCTCCGCCATCCTCAGGCTGAATGCCGATCTTACGCTTGGCCTTATAATCCTTGCCGAAGACGACGCGGCCCGAGACTTTCGCGATGATGGCGAAATCCTTAGGCTTGCGCGCTTCAAACAGCTCAGCAACGCGCGGCAAGCCGCCTGTGATGTCGCGCGTCTTTGCGGTTTCGCGACTGACACGTGCCAGAACGTCACCGCCCTGAACCGTTGCCCCGTCTTCCACCGAAAGGAGCGCACCGATAGCAAGCATATAGCGTCCCGCTTCGCCCGAATCTGAATCCAGCAAGGTCAGGCGCGGACGCAGATCAAGCTTGGTCCGCCCGGGGCGGAATTCGGTGACGATCTTCTGGGCAATGCCTGTCGCTTCATCGACTTGCTCCGCCAAGGTCTGACCTTCGATCAGATCCTGATACTTCACGACGCCGGGGTTTTCTGTAATCACCGGCATGGTGAACGGATCCCACTCAGCAACCTTATCGCCCTTCTTGACCTTGCCGCCGTCTGCAAACAGCACATAGGCACCGTAAGGCAAACGATCCGAAGACCGTTCCCGGCCTTCCTCATCAAGGACTGCGACTTCGCCGTTCCGCGAAAGCGAAACCGTGCGTCCCATCTTATCAACAATGGTCCGAAGATCACGATATTCGAGCGTTCCATCTGAAACCGCGTCGAGGCTCGACTGTTCGTTGAGCTGTGCCGCGCCGCCAATATGGAAGGTCCGCATCGTCAGCTGCGTACCCGGCTCACCAATCGATTGTGCGGCAATAACACCGACAGCTTCACCCATATTGACCGGGGTGCCGCGCGCCAGATCGCGTCCGTAGCACTTGCCGCAAACGCCCATCCGCGTTTCGCAAACGAGCGGCGAACGGATTTTGACCGACTGGGTGCCGATGGCTTCAATCACCAGAATGTCCGCTTCATCAAGCAGCGTGCCCGAAGGGATCACCACTTCTGTCGTCTTGGTGTCGACAATGTCTTCCGCCGTCGTACGACCAAGAATACGCTCACCCAGCGACGCGATCGTCGAGCCGCCCTGAACAATCGCCTTCATCAGAAGCGCGCGCTCAGTGCCGCAATCTTCTTCGATCACCGTGCAATCCTGCGAAACGTCAACCAGACGACGCGTCAGATAGCCCGAGTTTGCTGTCTTGAGTGCGGTATCGGCCAAGCCCTTCCGCGCGCCGTGCGTCGAGTTAAAATACTCGAGAACGGT
>JBEGTP010000318.1:0-10171 GCA_041179365.1 Pseudomonadota bacterium | reverse complement strand
TAGACACATTGCGCAGCCACGATGCCCCAGCACCTTCAGCAAGCAGCCGGATCGAAATTGCAGACCTAAAAGAACGCCTGCGCAAACTCGAAGCCATTGCGACTGGGGTGGACCTTTAGGCCATTCCAGCAACAGAAGGCGGTGGTGGACCTTTAGGCCATCCCAGCGACAGAAGGCGGCGGTGGACCTTTAGGCGATCCCAGAAGCAAAATTGCGAGGTGGACCTTTAGGCCCTTCCTCGTTAGCTGGCAGCGCATGGATAGCCTCGCTGCAATTTACGAAGAGTATGACCTCCTCGACGCCGATGATCGGTACCGGCTTTTGATCGACCTCGGTAAGGCGTTGCCGCCTATGCCCGAAGCGCTCAAGACCGATACAACGCTTGTGCGCGGCTGTTCTGCTTCGGTATGGGTTTATCCCACCCGCAGCGAAGCGGGGCTAATTTTTTTGGCCGATAGCAACGCCGCGATCACCAAGGGCATTATCGCACTCGTCCTGAAAACAGTGGAGGGCCTCTCCGCTGCCGAAATTGGCGCAGCCAACATCGAAGCCGCGCTTGCGCCGTTTGATCTCAGTCGGCAATTGAGTTCAAACCGAACCCAGGGCATTCCCAACATGATTACGCTCATCCGTGAAACGGCTGCGCGCTACGCCTAATACCAACCGTTTGTGAAACGTGCAGACGCGCCGCCGCACTGGGATACGCCTCAAATGCGTTTTAAGTCCTGATACAGGTCCTATTTTCGTTTTTATGCCACAGTGTAGCCAAGCAAGGTGTAGGACGCTCCAGCGACGCCAGAGGGGCCTTAAAAAACCTATTGGCCGTTTTGCGTTGGTTTTGGCTCTAAAGAGCCATCCGCCGCTCTTCGGCAGCCTTGAGCACATCATAGGCGGCCTGAATTTCTTGAAACTTCTTTGCCGCCTCGGCGTCACCCTGTTTAACATCAGGGTGATTTTCCTTCGCCAGCTTACGCCAAGCCGTGCGAACAGCATCAAACTCGGCGTCGGTTTCAAGCCCGAGCACCTCGAGCGAGCGCATTTCATCGCGGCTACGGGAACCATCGCCGGGTCCGCCCCAGCCATAGTGTTGCGTTTCTTTATAACCCGAATAGTCGCGCCGCTCATTGGCTTCGCGTTGCGCCGCATCTTCGGCACTGAGCCCTTCAAAATAGTCCCAATTCCGGTTATATTCGCCCGCATGTTCTTCACAGAAATACCAGCGCTCAGGGCTATTGGGCGATTTTGGGGCGGGCCGATCCCCCTTGTTGCTGCACCCATGGCGATCGCAAAGCTTGACTTTAACCGCCTCGCGGTCGGCACCATATTCGCGCCACCGGGGAAAGCCCCAGTCATTTGATCGTGTGTGCCGGATAGTCATAGCAGCGCGCCTTAACGCAATGACGCCCTTCCTTCCAGCCCAGTCTGGCGTAAATTTTACCCCTACCCTCGCGCGGCGATGATCGGATCGCGCGCCAGTGTAACCAAAGCTCCTTGCGCTTCGACCGCTTCGGTTTCGTTGAAGCGCGTCAACCGCAGCTGACCGGTTTCAGCGTCAAATCGATATTCCGTGACCGCGCAATTGGCGACATCGCCCAAACGGTCAATCGCAAGAACCCCTGCCTCGTCTAGGTTTTCAAGAATGTAGCGCAAACAAAAGACAACCACTTCGTGCGCAACGATGAGAACATGCTGCCCGGCGTGATGCAGTGTGATGCGATCAACGACGCCGCGTAATCGCTGAATGACATCGCACCAATTCTCACCACCGGGCGGGCGGTGATAAAATTTGCCAAGCAAGCGCCGCTGCTCACTTTGCTCTGGGTGGAGTGCCGCAACGCCATCAGGCGTGAGCCCATCAAGGATGCCGCATTCCTTTTCACGCAGCCGTTCATCAACCAAGAGCGCCGAGGCGGGCGCGGCGCCGCCTGCATTGCGCAGTCGAAGGGCCGTCTCACGGGCGCGGACATAGGGGCTCGCGAGAATGACATCGGGCCGCGCGTGGGCGCCGCCGGTTGCAAACCATTGGCCTAAGGCATCGGCCTGTTGTTCGCCAAGTGACGAGAGCGCAACATCGGCATCGCGCAGATCAGGCCGGAATCGGTGCGTACCGCTTTCAACGGCATTGCGCGCCGAGACATTACCCGCGCTCTCGCCGTGGCGAATGATCCAAAGCGTCGCAGGCCACCGACCCGCCATGTCAGCCCTCAGCCTCCGCCTTGAGGGCTTCAACGATTTTCTTCACGTCTTGCGATTTGCCGCGCGGAACGATCAAAATGTCATTGCCGCTGGCGACCACAATCAAGTCTTCGACCCCAACCGCACGAATGCGGATCCCGTCTGATCGGATGAGGCTGCGGGCGGTGTCAATCTCCATAACGTGGGCACCGCCCGTTGCACCATTATCAATGTCATATAGCGCGTCCCAACTCCCAACGTCAGACCAGCCCATCGCGACGGGCACCACTGCTACGCGCTCTGCTTTTTCCATCACCGCATAGTCGATGCTGTCCGCCGGGCTCGCCGCAAAGGCAGCCTCATCAGGATAAACCCGCAGACCTTCGGACCGCGCGCCCGCCATCGCCGCCTGCGCCGCCGCAAGCATTTCGGGCGCATGGAGGGCAAGCGCTGCTAAAAACAGATCCGCCCGAAAAAGGAATATACCGCCGTTCCAAACATAATCACCCTGCGCGACCATCTCTGCCGCGCGCGCCGCATCTGGCTTTTCCACAAAGCGCGCGACGCGCTGCACGCCGGCCGCCAAGGGTTCGCCCGCTTGGATATAGCCATAGCCTGTTTCAGGGCCCGTCGGCGTTATACCAAAGGTAGCGAGCCAGCCTTGCTCAACAAGCGGCAGCGCAGCGTCAATCGCGCTTTGAAAAGCCTTGAGGTCAAGGATTACATGATCGCTGGGCATCACGAGCAAAGGGGCCGAAGAATGCGGTGCCGCGAGCGCCGCGAGCGCAATTGCGGGCGCTGTGTTGCGCGCGCAGGGCTCAAGCAACACAGTCGCGGCGATGGTGCCGAGTTGGGCTTCCACCATATCCGCATGCGCCGCATTCGCGACGACAATGGGTGCGCCAAAACGCGCTGGATCAAGCGTTCGCGCGACGGTCATCTGAAACATTGTGTCCTCACCCGTGAGCGCGAGGAACTGCTTTGGCTGCGCTGGCGTCGACATTGGCCACAGGCGTGTGCCGCCGCCGCCCGAGAGAATCACAGGAATAATTTTATGGGAATGCGCGTCTATCATGATGCTCCTTGTCGCTTTTGCGAGGTTTTATCACCTCTGTTGCTCATTTCTTAAGGATTTTTTGTCAAAAAGTCCGACACCAATTGCGTGTCGAGAATTTTTACAGACTTCTCAAAGGGAAAGTTCATTCGGTCGTGTTCAGATTGTTCAAACACTATGTGCCTTATGCCGTGCTGCTGCTTGGCATCCTTGATTTTTTCTTGCTGCTCGCCGCTGGCGAAGCAAGCTGGGTTTTGCGTGCGCAGCAGATCGGCATGGCGGTAGAACATTGGTCGACCCGCCTCCTCCCGTTGCTGACCTTTGCCGTTTCAATCCAGACGGCGATGATCGCCGTCGGGGTTTATGGCAGCGAGGCGCTGAGTTCAGTGCGATTCTCCATCGCCCGGCTCTTGGTTGCCATATCGCTTGGTGTCATCTTCCTCTCAATCATTGCTTTCATCCTTCCGGGCTCCACGCTGTGGCGCTCGATTTCGCTCTATGCAATGGTGATTTCCTTCGCCGGGGCGTTTGTTTTGCGCACGCTCATCAGCAAATTCCTTGGTCGCAATAGCTTCAAGCGACGCTTGCTCATCATGGGTGCCGGCCAAAAGGCGTCGCGCATCAGCAAGATTGCGGATGAGCAGGGTGCAGGCTTTGTCATCGTTGGCCATCTCGACATGAACGATTGTGAGTCCGTTATTCCAACGGCAATCAACCGCTACCACATCGACAATTTATGCGATCATGTAACGCGCCTCAACGCGAGCGAAGTGATCGTCGCTCTTGAGGAACGCCGCAACGCCCTGCCCCTTTCTGACCTTGTTCGCCTCCGGACAACGGGGGTTCATGTAAATGAAGTGTCGACTTTTATCGAACGCGAAACGGGCCGCATCGACCTGCGCAGCGTAAACCCGTCTTGGCTGATCTATTCGGACGGGTTTTCATCCGGCCGCCGCCTCTCGACGTTTGCCAAACGCGTGTTTGACATCTTTGCCAGCTGCTTGCTTCTGATTGTCGCGCTGCCGCTCATCATCCTTGGTGCCTTGGCCGTCAAAATCGATAGCAAGGGCCCCGCGCTCTACCGCCAGCGCCGCGTTGGCCTTTATGGCGGTGAATTTGAGATTGTGAAGCTCCGCTCAATGCGGACCGACGCCGAAGCGGCGGGCAAAGCCGTGTGGGCGGCTGAAAATGATCCGCGCATCACGCGCATTGGCAAATTCCTGCGGCTCACGCGTATCGATGAGCTTCCTCAGATTTGGAGCGTGCTTAAAGGCGATATGAGCTTTGTCGGGCCCCGTCCCGAGCGGCCAGAATTTGTCGCCGACCTCGAAGAAAAGCTCGTTTATTACGCCGAGCGCCACATGGTAAAGCCTGGCATCACGGGCTGGGCCCAGATCAAATATCCTTACGGTGCGAGCCTTCAAGATTCGCGCGCAAAGCTAGAATATGATCTGTACTACGCCAAGAATTATACGCCCTTTCTCGATGTGCTGATTCTGCTCCAAACCATTCGTGTCGTTCTATGGCCCGAAGGCGCGCGCTAGATCATGATTGACGATATTTCCCTTTGGTCCCACGCGCTCGCCGCCGCGCTGTTTGGCATGCTGGCCGCGTGGAGTGCGCAGAAGGCGGTGATGGAAAAAGGCCATTGGGCGCTCGCTATTGCTTGCACAGCAACGGCGGCTTTTGCGATGGTTGTTGCCGCAGGCGATTTGCAGCCCCGCTCCATTCGCGTCGGCGAAGGCTTGGTGAGCGTTGCTTGGCTGGGCTACATGTATGCCTTGTGGCGCATCGGCGGCGGCGTCCGCAGCGCCCTTACCCTTGCCGCACTTTACGGAACCGTGATGTTTGTCACTGTTTTGGCAACGACCGTTTCTGCCGCGCCCTATTTTTTTGATGGCTCACCGCGCCTTTTGAATACCGCCTTCTTCGGGTCAATTGTACTCTCGATGATTTCGACCATTGGCTCGCTCATGCTCGTCCACAATCTTTACACTGCGGCCACAACCGACGCCCGCAGTGTCATCCGCATGCCCATGATTGGCTTGGCCATTTACTGGGCTTATGATCTGAATCTGCTCACCATCGCCTATCTGTCTGGCGAATGGTCCATCGAGCTCTCGGCACTGCGCGGGCTAGCGCTTGCGATCATCGCGCCGCTCTTTGGCCTTGCGATGGCACAGACGGGGCGCACCAAAATTCGCCTATCGCGCACCGCCACGTTTCAATCGCTGAGCCTTGTTGCCATTGGCGGTTATCTGGTTGCCATGGTCCTTGTAACGTCTATCATCGATGCCATCGCTTCAGATTATGCCCGCATGGCGCAGGTCATCTTCGTCTTTGGCTCTTCGATCGCGGCGCTCTTTTTGCTACCGTCTGAACGGTTCCGCGCTTGGTTTCGGGTCAAGCTGTCCAAGCATCTTTTCCAACATCGCTTTGACTACCGCGCCGAATGGCTGCGCTTTACTGACACGATTGGGCGGCCGAGCCATGATGGCGCTTCGCTTGATATCCGGATCATTCAGGCGGTTGCAGACATTACCGAGTCGCCGGGCGGGGCGCTGCTCATTCCCGACGAGAGTGGTCAGTTAGTCATGCAAGCCAAGTGGAATTGGAAGGGCGCGGAAATTCCTGGTCACGCGGCGTCTGCCGAACTTGGCCAATTTTTTCTCAAGACCGGGCGCATCACGTCGCTCGACACCATTCGCGCGACGCTCAATGAAGCCAAAGAGAGCGCCCTGATACCTGAATGGTTGTTAGGGGATGCGAGCGCTTGGGCCTTGGTTCCGCTTGTGCATTTTGAGCGGCTGGCGGCCATCGTCATTCTGCAACGCCCCGTAATCGACCGGACGTTTGATTGGGAAGATTTTGACCTACTGCGTGTGGTCGGGCGGCAGCTCGCGAGCTATTTGGCCGAAGCCCGCAGCCAGGAAACGCTCGCCAGTGTTCAACAATTTGATGAGTTTAACCGCCGCTTTGCCTTCATCATGCATGACATTAAAAACTTGGTCAGCCAGCTCACTTTGGTCACGCGCAATGCAGAGCGCCATGCGGGCAACCCTGAATTTCAGGCCGATATGATTGCAACGCTGAAAAGTTCAACGGCGCGGATGAACGAAATGCTCGCGCGCCTTTCCCAGCATAACAAAGTGCAGATCGAAGAGCCTGTGGCGGCAGAAGCCGGGCCGATGGTGCAAAGCGTCACCGATGCCAAGCGGCTGGCCCATCCTATCGTTATCGGCGGTAGGCTGGACCTCTTCATTGTTGCTGACCCCGCCCGCCTTCAACAGGCCCTTTCGCACCTTGTGCAAAATGCCATTGAAGCGAGCCCAACAACCGAGCCCGTTTGCGTCATGATCAAGCGCGTCAACGACCAAGGTGTGATTGAGATTGCAGATAAGGGCCATGGCATGTCGACCCATTTTATCCGCCATTCGCTGTTCAAACCCTTTTCATCAACCAAGCCATCAGGCTTTGGGATCGGCGCCTTTGAATCGCAGGAGCTTATTGTGGCCATGAACGGTCGGCTTGAAGTCACGAGCCGCGAAGGGGAAGGGACGACCTTCCGCATCATCCTGCCGCTCGCGCGCGGCAGTGACGTAAAAACTGAGGATTATCAGGTGAAGGCAGCATGAGTAGCACCGCAGACAAACCAATCCTCATGATCGTCGAGGATGACGAAGGCCTTCAGCGCCAGCTGCGCTGGGCCTATGACGACTATGAAGTGATTGTCGCGGGCGACCGCGCCACCGCGATTGATATGTTGCGGCTACACGAACCCTCGGTTGTTACGCTTGATCTTGGCCTTCCGCCTGATCCCGACGGAACGACGGAGGGTTTTGCGACTCTCTCGGAAATCCTCGCGCTCAAGCCTGACACAAAAGTAATCATTGCTTCTGGGCATGGTGCTCGTGAAAGCGCGATGCGGGCGATTGCCGACGGTGCCTATGATTTCTATCAAAAGCCGGTTGATATTGACGAGCTTGGCCTCATCGTTCGGCGCGCTTTTCATCTCCGTGCCATCGAAGCCGATAATGAACGGCTCGCAATCACACCACCGGGTGACTTTACGGTTTTGGGCAGCATGATCACAGCAGCCCCTGAAATGCTTAAAGTGGCGCGGACGATTGAGCGCGTTGGTGCGGCGGATGTTTCGGTCATGCTGCTCGGGGCGAGCGGCACAGGCAAGGAATTATTGGCCCAAGGGGTCCATCAATCAGGGCCGCGAAGGAAGGGAAATTTCGTCGCGATTAACTGCGCCGCTATTCCCGAAAACCTCCTTGAATCCGAGCTCTTTGGCCACGAAAAAGGGGCTTTTACCGGGGCGGTCAAAACCACTGAAGGCAAAATCGAGCTCGCTGACGGCGGCACATTGTTTCTTGATGAGGTTGGAGACATTCCCCTACCGCTTCAAGTCAAGCTGCTTCGCTTCTTGCAAGAGCGGGTGATCGAACGCATCGGTGGGCGGCGTCAAATTGCCGTCGATACGCGGATTGTTTGCGCAACCCATCAAAACTTGGAGGCGATGATCGCCGAAGGATCGTTCCGCGAAGACCTCTATTACCGCCTCGCCGAAATCGTGATTACCATTCCCTCACTCGTCGAGCGGCCAGGCGATGCAGGCCTGCTCGCCCGGCATTTTGTCACACGCTTTGCACAGTCGATGAACCCCGTCGTCAAGGGATTGTCGCCTGATGCCCTCACGGCTGTTGATCGGTGGTCCTGGCCCGGAAATGTGCGCGAGCTCGAAAACCGCATGAAGCGCGCGGTGATTATGGCCGAAGGGCGGCTTGTGACCGCGGCTGATCTCGACCTTCCCCGCGAAACCACCGAAGACGACGCCGGCAGCAATGTGATCAACCTCAAAGCCGTTCGCGAAGTTGCTGATCGCACCGCGATCCGCCGCGCAATTTCTCGCACTGAGGGGAATATCTCAAACGCCGCCAAGCTTTTGGGTGTCAGCCGCCCAACGCTATACGATTTGCTCAAACACTACGGCATGCAAGGCTAGGAGCTGCGCCTGATGAAACTGGCACACATGTCTCGTCCATTCGCAGCGACGGTCCTTGCAGTCTTGGCAAGCACAGCCGCAATCGCAGCAGCGGATCACGCGGCATCGCAAATTGAACTGCGAAAAGGGATTGCTGCGCTGAATGCAAATGACTTGCGCGAGGCGAATGTCCACTTGCTCAATGCAGTTAAAGCGGACGAAGGCGATGCGCTGACGCGTGCTGTTTTTGGCCGCGTACAGCTGGCGCTCGGCTACGGAGAGAATGGCCGCCGCGCACTTGATCGGGCGCTCGCGCTCGGCATTGCGCCGAGCCGGATAAACCACCTCCTCGGCGAAGCCGCGCTCATGCAGGGCGATATTCCCGGCGCACTCAAATTCCTCGACGCCGCGGGCATTGATCCCAAATATGCGGCGTATGGTGTGCGGATACGGGCCCGCGCGCTGATGATGGCTGGCGATTTTGCGGGTGCGGGTCGCACGTATGAAGCGGCTCTCCAGATGACACCTAAAAACGCCCAGCTTTGGGTCGATATTGGGCGCTACCGGGTCAACACCGGCAATCTCGCTGGTGCGATTTTTGCCGCGCGCAATGCCACAAAATTCAATCCAAATAGCGTGGAAGCCAATTTGCTCATGGGCGAAATGATGCGGAGCCAATATGGGCTCGTCGCTTCAATACCGTGGTTTGAAAAAGTGCTGGAAATTGATCCACTCAACGTCTCTGCGATGAGTGATTTGGCCGCAACCTACGGTGACTCAGGACAAAACCGTGCGATGCTTGCCATGGCACGGCGTTTGCTTGTGATCGACAAGGCAAACCCGATGGCCTATTTCTATGAAGCCGTGTTAGCCGCACGCGCCAACAAGCCCGAGCTTGCCCGCAGCATCATTTACCGCATCGGCGACCGCTTAAACGGATTGCCTGCGATGCAGCTATTGCAAGGCATCCTCGCCTTTCAGTCCGGATCGAATGAACAAGCGATCAAACTGCTAGGGCCACTGGTTGACATGCAACCGGGCAATGATCAGGCGCGCCGCCTACTCGGAGCCGCACATTTTAAAGCCGAGGATTTTAAGAGCGCTGTTGCCGTGCTCCTCCCGCTCGCGCGACGGTCAGATGCTGACAGCTATGCCCTTGCGATTGTCGGTCGATCCCTTGAAGCGCTTGGCGTCCGTGAGGATGCGATGAAGTTTCTTGATCGCGCCGGAACGTCAACGCCTGCCGCCCCTACACCCTTTGATTTACCAATCCCGAGAAACGGTGGTGATCCAAACGACGCCAACGTTGCCATTCCGGAAATAGCGCGTCTGATTGCCAATGGTCGCGCGGGTGATGCCCTCGCCCGCTCGCGGTTCATTCAAACGCAAAACCCGGGCGTTCCTGCGGCCTATGTCTTGATCGGCGACAGCCTCAATGCGCTCGGCCGGCCGGCAGAAGCCGTCGACGCTTACCGCCAAGCCGCCAATATCCGTTTCAACGAAGGCACAGCCCTCAGGCTTGTCAGGGCGCTCGTTTCAGCGAACAAAAACGGTGAGGCCTTGCGCGTCCTCGATTTGCTCCTGACGCAAAATCCGCGCAGTGCGGCTGGGAGGATGCTCGCGGCTGATGTCTTCTTAGCAAACCGCGATTGGACACGCGCCATTGCTGTGCTTGAAGGTCTGCGCCTGCAACTCGGCAATCGGGAAGCCGTGGTCCTAAATGGCCTCGCATGGGCGTATTTGAACACGAAACAACCCGACAAAGCGCTTGGGTTTTCACGCGCAGCCTACGAACTGATGCCAAGCAATCCCATGATGGCAAATATGTACGGCTGGGCATTGATCGAAACGGGCAAGGACAATGCTAAAGGCGTCGGTTTGCTTGAAAAGGCGCTGGCGATTGACCCGCTGAACTATGGCTACAGACTGCAACTGGCCCAAGCCTATGCCAA
>JBEGTP010000317.1:0-3912 GCA_041179365.1 Pseudomonadota bacterium | reverse complement strand
TGCTCTCGTCCGGCCTTTCGCTCACCTGGGCGATTGCGGGCTTCACCGTTGGCCGGCTTTCCGACAGGCTAGGATCGCGCAAGCCAATCCTTGTGCTTGGAACGATTGCCTTTTGTCTCTGTTCGGTCGTGTCGGGGCTGGCCGCGTCTTTCCTGATGCTGCTTGGCGCGCGCGTGTTAATGGGGGTGGCGGAAGGCGGCGTGATGCCGGTCAGCCACTCGATCATTGCCTCAGAAGTCGATGAGGCCCATCGGGGATTGGCGATGGGCGTGGGGCAAAACCTCGGGTCGAACGTGCTCGGCTCAACCGCAGCACCGCTCATTCTGGTGCCGCTTGCCCTGGCTTACGGCTGGCAGGCTGGTTTTTACCTAGCGGCCATTCCGGGCTTGATTTCTGCCGCGATCATCTGGTTTTTCGTTCAGGAACCGGCCAAATCTGTGTCTCAGGCGGGGGATATGACGAAGCCGACGCTGAGCGAAGCCTTCGCTGATCGCAATGTTCAGCTGTGCGCAGTGGTTTCGGTTCTGCTCGTGTCTTACCTTGTGCTGACTTGGGCATTCATGCCGCTTTATCTGACAAAGGAACGCAGTTTTGAACCCGATACAGTGAAATGGTTGATGGCGACGCTGGGTATTTCGGCCGGGATTGGGAGCTTCGCAGTCACGTGGCTTTCAGACCGGATTGGCAGGCGTCCGGCCATCATCGGTTTTTCTGCTCTTGGCGTCATTCTGCCGCTCAGCGCGATGTTTTTCACGGGGAGCAGCTGGTTGCTCGCCGCGGTGTTCTTCATTGGATGGGGCCTGAACGGCGTGTTCCCATTGTTCATGGCCACGATCCCGTCTGAATCGGTCGACCCCCGGCTGACCGCAACGCTCACAGGCGTGTGCATGGGGATTGGCGAAGTGCTTGGCGGCGTGCTCAGTCCGCTCCTCGGCGGCAAATTGTCTGACCTTTATGGGCGCGACGCCGTGATGTGGCTGATGATCCTGCTCTGCCTTTTGTCCTGTGCGGTCGGGTTCGGCCTTAGGGAAACCGCACCGCGCGTTTTGGCGAAACGCACGCAATGACGAAGCCGTGGGTCAGGCTGGCTGAGATCGGGTATGACACCGCTGCTCGTGACGTAGATATAGAGAGGAACGCATCAATGTCTGGAATGAAAGCACCGCCTTCGGGCGCCTATAAAATCGTCGACGTGCCTGAGCTTTACGGCGACACAATCAAGCGTCTCGGCGTGGAAGGCACATATGTTGGTGCCTCTGAGGCGGAGAGCCCTTGGGTGCCCTTCGGCGACAATGCCGCGATCCGCCATCTGGCATTTGATGTGCGTGAAAATGTTTACGTTAACATTCTCTGGATCAAAGGCCCCGGCGTCATCGGCACGCACAAGCATCGCGGCAAGGTCTGGGCGATCTGCCTCGAAGGCAATTTCCGCTATCTCGAATATGATTGGGTGTGCAAGACGGGCGAGTTCATCACCGAAACCCCTGGCACTGCACACACGCTCGTCACCGACAATGCCGAGGGTATGAAGGCCTTGTTCCACATGCAGGGCGCAAACGAGTTTTATGATGAAGAAGGCAATCACGTCGAGACGCTCGATGTGTGGTGGTTCATCGCGCATTATGAGAGCTATTGTCGCGAGCATGGGCTGGAGATCAACAAGGCGCTGTATTTGTAGTTACGCTTATCGCCGCTGCGCGCGCAATGACGGAGGGACCTTATGAAGACACTCGACCAGTTCAACATTGCAGGCCGCTCTGCGCTCGTTACCGGTGCGGCCTCGGGCATTGGTCTGGCCTACGCCGAAGCGATGGCCGAAGCAGGCGCACGTGTGACGCTGGCAGACATTGATGCAGACGGGGCCGAGCGTGAGGCCGCACGGTTGCGTTCTGAAGGCGCTGAGGCGCGCTCCGCCACTTGCGATGTCCGCGATCTCGCGCAAGTTGCTGCCGCTTTTGACGGCCATGTTGCCGCTTATGGCGGGCTCGATATTTGTTTCGCCAATGCCGGATGGGATGCGGGCCATGGCTTCTGGAACCCGGGCGGCTTTCGCAATCCAGAAGGGCAGATTGATCGCTATGACCCTGAGCGCTGGCAACGCTCGATCGCTATCAATCTCACAGGTGTCTTTCACACGCTCCGCGAGGCTGTCCGCTGCATGAAGGCCTGCGGCAGCAAAGGCTCGATCATCGCGACCGCTTCAAACGCGGGAATTATGAACGAGGCCATTGTCGGTGTGCCCTATATGCCTGCCAAGGCGGGCGTGCTCCACCTCGTCCGCCATACTGCGCTTGAGCTTGCTGAATTTGGCATTCGCGTCAACGCCATCGCGCCAGGGCCATTTGTCACCAATATAGGGGACGGCTGGGTCAAGAAGGACCCGGCCGCCAAAGCCTCGTTTGAAAAGACGATCCCGCTGGGCAAAATGGCAGAAACCGAACAGATCAAACCGCTCGCTTTGCTTCTGGCCTCGGACGCATCAAGCTATATGACGGGCGCCCATGTGGTGATTGATGGTGGCGTGATTTTGGGGAATTTCAAATGAAGACGGAAAGCCGCGCCGGGTCGGCGCAATTCGCCGCTGCGCTCACGGCCTTTGTAGCCGCGCTCGGCGCGGATAGTGTCATCGCTGATGCGCCCGGTATCGTCGAATTCCGCGATCCCTTCGCCCCGCCCTCGGGCGCGTGGTATGAGCCTGGTGCTGTCCTCCTCCCCGCCAGCGTGGAAGAGGTTCAAACCATCCTCCGCATTGCCAACGAACACAAAACGCCCCTCTGGACCAACGGCCAAGGCCGCAACAATGGCTATGGTGGTCCAGCCCCGCGCGTCTCTGGCTCGTTCGTGATGAGTTTGCGCCGCATGAACAAGGTGCTGGACGTTGACCCCGTTTCCGCCACAGCACTTGTCGAACCCGGCGTTCGTTTTTTTGATCTCTATGATTACCTGCGCGAACATGCGCCGCACCTGTGGATGTCGGTGCCAGATCTTGGCTGGGGCAGCGTGATCGGCAACACGCTTGATCACGGCGTTGGCTATACGCCGATGGGCGATCATATGAACAGCCAGTGCGGCATGGAGGTTGTGCTGGCGAACGGTGACGTCATGCGCACTGGGCTTGGTGGAATCACCGGCAGCAAGGCGTGGAACGCGTATAAGCACGGCTGCGGCCCCACGCCAGACGGCCTGTTCAGTCAATCAAACTTCGGCATTGTTACTAAAATGGGCGTTCAGCTCATGCCAGCGCCCGCTTGTTACATGCCCGGCTGGTTGCAGTTGCAGAATGACAGCGATCTCGAACTGATGCTCGAAAAACTCCGCCCGCTGATGATGGACGGCACCATCCCCAACCAGCCAATGATCATTAACGCGGTCTGTGCCATGTCTGCCTTCGCCCAGCGCGACGCTTGGTATAGTGGCGAAGGTTCACTGCCCCAGTCGATCATCGACTCCATAGCCAAGCAGCCAATGCTCGGCGCGTGGGTGATGCGCTTCGCGCTCTACGGCGATGAAAAAATTGTTGAGCGGCAACGTGAGATTGTTGAGGCGGCGCTGGGCTCAATTGCCGGCGCGACCTTGAGCTTCTCCAAATATGATGGCCGCAACCTGCCCGCGCTCGATAACCCGCACGAAATTGTACAGGCGGGCATCCCGAGCATGGCGCTCGATCAGATGACCAAATGGTACGGCGGAGAGAAGGGCGGTCATATCGGCTTTTCCTGCGCAATGCCGATTACGGGCGAGGACGGGGGTGCCATCCGCGATCTGGTGCGCGGTGCGTTGAACGAAGCCGGGCTGGATTACAGCGGCGTGTTCATCGTTTCCAAACGCAGCATGATCCATGTTGGGCTCGTCGTGTTTGATACAGAAAACGCGGCGCAAACCGAGGCGGCATATGCCACGTGCAAATCAATG
>JBEGTP010000316.1:0-10709 GCA_041179365.1 Pseudomonadota bacterium | reverse complement strand
ATGACATGGTTAACAGAGCTAAGGCGGCGAGAACGAAAGTCCGTGCTCTCGTCTCTAAACCGCTACGCTGCGGCTTTTGCCTTTTGATAATCATGATCACTCCAGCAGTCCAAACTGGCTGCTCACCCGAGGTCTAATCACAAAATTATTGCGAATTCCTCCCTCAATTTCGGTGTGTTTCAGGCTGGAACAACTCTTTGGCCAAGTCTTAATTGGTTAACGATCGACCGCATTTCGGCAGACTCTGCTCTTTCCAAACGCTTTTCTGCCGCATATGGCCGTCATCCTCACCCCGGAATTATAGGATCAAGCAAGAGCGTTATGGCAAAATCATTGAAAATTGGCCTCGCTGGATTGGGCACAGTGGGTGCCGGAGTCATCAAATTGCTT
The DNA here is from genome assembly GCA_041179365.1 of Pseudomonadota bacterium. Taxonomy (GTDB): domain Bacteria; phylum Pseudomonadota; class Alphaproteobacteria; order Sphingomonadales; family Sphingomonadaceae; genus Aquisediminimonas. The sequence continues at coordinate 10,319 of JBEGTP010000316.1, read as the reverse complement.
GCTGCGAATCGGTCGCTCATCACCCGGAGAGCGGGACGCGAGATCGAAATCATCGCCGTTTCAGCGCGCGACCGCAGCCGTGATCGCGGCGTCGATTTAGAAAACATCGCCTGGATCGATGATACAGCAGCGCTCGCTGAATTTCCTGAGCTCGATGTCGTTGTTGAACTTGTCGGCGGCGCGGACGGCACGGCGCTTGCACTCGCGCGGCGCACAATCGCGGCCCAGCGGGGCTTTGTGACGGCCAATAAGGCGATGATCGCACACCACGGGTTGGAACTCGCCGCCGCCGCAGAAGCAGCAGGTAGCGCGCTCAAGTTTGAAGCCGCAGTCGCTGGTGGCATCCCCGTCATCAAGGGGCTCCGCGAAGGCGCTGCCGCCAATGAAATTTCGGCCGTTTACGGCATCCTCAACGGCACTTGCAATTTCATCCTAACGACGATGGAAGCCGAAGGCCGCGCCTTTGCTGATGTCCTCTCCGACGCGCAAGCGCTTGGTTTTGCCGAAGCTGATCCGAGCTTTGATGTAGACGGCATCGATGCGGCACATAAGCTCTCGATCCTTGCGGCCCTTTCCTTCGGCACGCCGATTGATTTCAAAGCGGTCGCAGTGTCTGGCATTCGCGCTGTTTTGGCAGCAGACATTGCCGAAGCGAAAGCGCTTGGCTACCGGGTTCGGCTGCTCGGGCACGCCGAGATGCTGGACAGCGGGCTGTCTCAAACCGTGCAACTCGCGCTGGTGCCCGTCAGCCATCCGCTCGCGCATGTCGCAGGCGCCATGAATGCCGTGGTTGCCGAGGGCAATTTTGTCGGTCGGCTCTTCTTTGAAGGGCGCGGCGCGGGCGAAGGCCCAACCGCCTCTGCGGTGGTTGCCGATCTCATCGACATTGCGCGCGGAGAATTTGGAACCGCTTTCGCAATGCCCGTCGCAGATTTGATCGCCCAAGGCGCGGCAGATCTTGGTAGCCGGGTTGGCCGCTATTATCTGCGCTTCACCGTTGCCGATAAGCCCGGCGTTTTGGCAGAGATCACGGCGGCCATGCGCGACGCCGATGTCTCCATCGAAAGCATGATCCAGCGCGGCGAAGCGCCTGATGGCGGCGTGCTGATCGTGTTCACAACGCATGAGTGCGAGACAAAACGAGTCATGACCGCGTTGACCGCATTGGCCAGCTCCAGCAGCATGATGGCGCCGCCAATGCTGATGCCTATTTTGAGTGTTTAAAGCTTAAAGCGCGCCCTAACGCCGATCATATCGAGCCCGGGGTTTTGGCCGCTCAGCAGCTGGGCATTGCTGATATGCGTCCAATTGAGCTCAACAGCGGCCTTTTCAGAGAGGCGGTAACCAAAGCTTATTTCGGGCTCAAAGAGTAGGCGCGACCCAAGATCGACGCGGCGTCCGCCAGCTGTGCCCTGCGGAATGCGCCCAGTGTGGAGGGCGAGCCCAATACCGGGGCGCACATATACCGTCTTGCCAATCTGCCAGCCCAGCCCGGCGGCAACAAAGCTAGTGTCCCCCGCGCTATTGACCGATGCGAAGATATAGGGTGCGGGCTTTCCCAGCGTCTTGAGCGCCTCGATCTGCGCGCCGCGAAAGCCAATCTGAAAATCGACACCGCTTTCACCCGTTTTGAGCGTGAACGGCGTGTTGACTTCATGCGCCAGCATGCCGCCAAACACCTCTCCCGCGGCGGCAGGCGTTGCGGCGCAGAGGACGCTCAAGCTCGCGCTCAGAACCGCTGCCAAGGCCATTTTCATTTGTGGCACAGAACTTTGGAGAAAACGGACATTTGCGATTGGGCAAGACGGCTTTCTGGTAAGCTGAAAAGTGGCCAATCATGGATCATCCCTTCCAGCTCGATGATGTCAGTCGCCGGGGACTTCTCCTTGAGCCGCCGCGCGTCGGTCGCCAGAATATCGTCGCCCCCGGCAAACAACATGATGTCGGGCAGCCGCCTCCAATTACCGTGGATCGGGCTCACGCGCGGATCGGTGAGCGGCAGATCGCCAGCATAGAGCTTGCCCGCCTCGCGGATGCCCGAAAGTGTTAAAATGGCGTCGCGCCGTTCGATGGCTGGCTGATCTGGGTGCGACGGATCCGCGTCAAGCCACGGGCAGATGAGGATTACGCGCGCTGGCAGTGCCAAGCCCTCGGCGTGCGCTGCTTGGAGCGTGGCCGCCGCCAGTCCGCCGCCTGCTGAATCGCCGCCCATTGTAAAGGGGCCGCCGCCGCGCTCTTTTGCGTAATCGCGGTAGAGCGCAAGGGCAAACGCGGTTGTTTCCTCCGCCTTTGTTTCGGGCGCAAGCGGATAAAGCGGCGCGGTAACGTGCCAACCATATTTCAAAGCCATTTTGCCAAGAAAGGCCCAATGCGCGGCTGTTGGTGGATAAACATAGCCCCCGCCATGCCAATAAAGGACATACGACGTTGGCTCTTTGTCGCGCGGCTTCAGCGTCCAGACGGTGCGCCCAGCAAACGTTGAAGCCGACACATCAAGCTTGGCTTTCATCTTGGCCGTCGGCTCCGCCACCCGGGCAGCGCGGCTCTTTGCCAGATTTTTCTCAAACAGAGGTCCACCCGAATACATGCGGCGGTAAACACCTGTTGTCCGCAAGACAAAGGCGACAAGAGTTGCGCTCAGGCTCGGCACAATAAATCCTCCACAATCAATACACTTAAAGTGGCGCGCGCTGTCCCACCCCCGCGCGCCAAAGCACTCTTTTTAATCAGCGAAACACGTCACTCAAATTTTCTTTCGCCATCGGGTCTTCACCGTACCGATTTGGACCCGATGTTCCAGCAAGGCACATGAACACAATATTGGCAATCGCTGCCAGAAAGCCAATAACTGGGATCGCGCTCAATATAGTGAAAAGGAGAATAAACCAGCCGCTTTTATTTTGATCATGCCACCGCCGGACGGTGACCGCGATGCCAGGGACTAAGAAGAGCGCTAGATAAGCCAATCCAAAGAGTCCCAAAAGGACGGAAACAAGGGCACGTGGACCTCCGCCATCCGAAAATGAGCGGGTAAGAGAACCCAAAACACCAATGACCAAAGCCAACGAAAGACCGATCAAAAGCTGAAAGAGCGTGAACATCCAATATTCTTTTGGTCGCGAACGCCCCGAAAAATCGGCATAGCGCTTGATTGGCAATAACATCCATTCCACGGTGTTCCCCTTTTCTTTCCCGATCCCAGCCTTTACAATCTGCCTTCTGTTCAAAGCGAACGCAAGGGTGCGCTTCGCCTTACCCACCAATAAAGCGGTAAACCGCTTGCCATTAAGACAAAGCTCCAGAGGCTGGCCCATTCAGCACCCCATAATGTCCATAGCGCATAGAAGGCGCCGACGGCCGCGAGGGGCACCGCAACGCGCAATTTGAGCGCCGCTAAGGCGCACGCAAGGTAGAGCCAAAGCGTCGCCGAAGTGGACAGCAGCAAAAGAAATTCAAAAAGCGCCTTCATGCCCTTGGCGGCGTTCATGAGCACAAAGATACTGGCAATCGCGCTTGAGAGCAGGAGGGCGCGGCGCGGCACACCGCGCTTATCGAGCACCCCGAACCATTGGGGCAAAAGGCCGCGCTCAGCCATGGCTCGCGGCAGTTCCCCCTGCATTAAGACCCAGCCGTTGAGGGCGCCAACGCAGCTGATTGTAACAAAAATGGCGATGGCGCTTGCGGGGCCTTCCCCCCAATTTCGCGCGATAAATGTGGCGAAAGGCGCGGGCGAAGCGCTCGCGACCGCTTCGGGGAGCATGAGCGCAATCGCTGAACAGACAAACAAATAGAGCAGCCCCGTTGCCGCTGTGCCAAGCAGTGTTGCACGCGGTACAGTGACATCGGCATTTTCAACGCGCGCCGACGCCATGCTCGCCGATTCAAAGCCAAGCAGCGCCCAAAGTGTGAGCGCCATTGCAGCACCAATCTCGCCGCCGTGCAGCCCCTCAGTGGGAAAGGGCCGCAGATTTGCCTGACCTGTCACGAGGAGACGGGCCGCAATCCCAATGACGATGACAAGCGGCACGATCTTGAGGAGGGTTGTCACAAGTTGAAAGCCGCCTGCCGCGCGCACGCCCCACAGGTTGACGAGCGTGATCACCCAAAGCAAGCCAACCGCGAGCAGCGCGGGCAAGAAAGGCGTGTCCCCAAGGATGGGCATCAGGCTCGATAGCGACGATACGCCCGCAACCGCGATGGTGACAACTGCGGTCCAAATTGAGACCCAATAGCTCCAGCCGATGAGAAAGGCAGGCACGCGGCCAAACGCGCTTTCAACAAAGCCAATGGGGCCGCCGCCACCGGGCAGCGCCGCCGTGAGCCGCGCCAAAACCCAGGCAAGCGCCATCGCGCCGCCGATGGTGATGATCCAGCCTGCCACGCCGTTCCAGCCGAGCGGAGCCAAGCTTGCAGGCAAGAGAAACACGCCAGAGCCGATCATGTTGCCCATGATCAGCGCTGTCGTCATCCAAAAGCCAAGCTTGGGCGCACCGTCGCTTTGGCTTCCCCCCTCCCAAGAGAGAGGGGCGTCGCGCATCAGAAATCAATTCCGACGCGCAAGCCAAACGTGCGCGGCGTATTCGTCACCACATAGGGGCGAGAGAAACACTGGCCACACTGCACGAAGCGGCTGAGCTCAGCGCGCTTATCAAAGGCATTGTCGATATAGAGGCCAACCGAGAATTGACCCCAGTCATAGCCCAGCCCAAAATCAACCGTCGTCCAGCTATGCAGATTGCCTTGCAGCGCCGCTGGGTTTTTGTTGTTGCCTAGCGAGTCGACAATCAACGTCCGCAAATCAGACGAAGCCGAACCGGAATAGGTTGCCACGCCTTGAACATTGGCCTTGCCGCCGCCCATATCCCATTCATAGCGCGCTTGGAACGTGCCTTTGAACTTCGGCGTGATTGGCAGGCGCGTGCCCTTGGCCGCCGAAACATAATTGGGTTTGCCGTCGGGGCCAAAGCCGGTGCAGGCGAAGCTCGCCTGATCATAGCCGCAAAGATTGTTGCGGATTTTGGCATCGGTAAAGGCCGCGGTCCCCGATAGCGTGAGGCCGTTGCGCGCATTGAACGCCATATCAAGCTCAAGCCCGCGGATCATAGCATCAGGGCCATTGTGGATTTCGGTAAAGCTGTTGGCCCCAAGGAAGGCAAACTGAAAAGCCTTCCAATTCTGCTGGTAGAGCGCGCCGTTGAGGCGGAACTTTCCGTCGGCCCAACTTGTTTTGAACCCGAGTTCAAAATTGGTCAGATAATCCGGCGCGTAGGGCGCAATCGAGGCGCGCCGGTTGATGCCGCCGGGGCGGAACCCGCGCGACCATGTGGTATAAACAAGGATATCGTCGGTCGCTTTATAGTTGAGCGTCAAACGGTGGCTCAGGCCGTCTCCCTTCGTCGCCTTTGGCACCACTTTGCCATTCGCAAAGACACCCAAATTGGTGCACGGGCTGCCGGGCACGACGCCGGGGATAAGAATTTTGGTCGGGCTCGTATTCGCGGGATTGTCGCGATCAAAGATAACGAGGCCATCGGTTGTAAAGCATTTTGCGACGCCCGTGCGCGAGCTGCCAGCACCATTAAACGGTGTGGCGGTATAGCCGCCTGCGGGATTGCGGCCAAAGCCGAAGAAGCCGATGAGCGAGTTATCATATTTGAACGCACGGAGGCCGCCGGTCACGCTCAGCTTATCGGTGACGTCAAAGCTGGCTTCACCAAAGGCCGCATAATCCTTGTCAACGCGGTCTTGCTGCGTCAGCCAAAGCGTTCCGGTAAAGCCGTTGACCGACACTTGTGGCCCTAGGCCGGTGACCTTGTAATCCTGATGGATGCGGTTGAACTGACGCTGATAAAACAGACCTGCGGTCACGCGGAAGCGTTTGTCAGCAGGCGATGAAATCCGCAATTCCTGACTCGTCTTTTTGAAGTGATCGCTTCCCTCGATCCGCTGGGTCGGCAGAATCGTATTGCCGGCACCATCCTGAAAATAGAAGTAAGTGGAGAGGCCGCCGTAGCTTGCATAGAGCGAGTCGTAAGCCTCGGCATAATCGGTATAGTCGTTATGCGTCGTCCGGCGGCGATCCATATAGGCCCCGGCATAGGTGACATCCCAGTTTCCAAGCTTGCCCTCAATGGTCAGCGCGCCCTGAACAAAGCGGTCCTTATTGTCTTCCTGACCAAAATGCTGGACCTTGAGATCACCAACGCTTGGATCCGTGCCGAACGAGCCTTTGCTCTTTTGGCTTTGACCAAAGGCACTGCCAGTCACGGTCCAATTGTCATCAAGATCAACCTTGAGCGCGGCGCGGCCACCGATGATTTCGGCCTCGTTATAGTTTTTCTTCACAAAGCCTGTGTTTGTGACAGCCAAGCCGCCGGGCTGCGGCAAGAAGGTGCGGGTGCCGAGCACATTATCAACATAACCGGCATCGTGCTGGTACCAGCCGACAAGCCGGATGGCGGCGCTACTGCCTAGCGGAACGTTGACAAAGCCCTCAAGCTTGCCGCCAACGCCGCCTTTGCTCACCGTGTTGACTTCAGCGTCGATGCCACCAGAAAAGGCGCTGGCATCGGGCCTATTTGAAATGATGCGGATCGTTCCAGCTTCTGAGGAGGCCCCGTAGAGTGTGCCCTGTGGGCCCGCGAGCGCTTCAATGCGCGCGATATCATAAATATGAACGTCGAGCGTACCGCCAATGGTGGTGACGGGCTGCTCATCAAGATACACCCCGACGCTTGGCAGTGAGCCCGAGTGATTGCCATCACCGCCCGAAGCAACGCCGCGGATATAAACGGTGGTGAAGCCTGGTTGCGTCGTCTGGAACGAAACGCTGGGGAGCAGTTTCGTATAGTCATTGAAATTGGTGACGTTGAGTTGATCGAGTTTTTTCTCGCCAAGCGCGACGATTGAAATGGGCACCGACTGCATGCTTTCTGAACGCTTCTGCGCCGTCACAATGATCTCGTCGTTTGACGTGTCTGCGGCGGTCTCAGCCTCTTGGGCCAAGGCCGGGCTTGCGACGAGCATGGCGCTCGTAAGCAAAGTGTTGAGAAGTGTGCGGCGATTGCGCGAAAAATTCATGGTGCGGCCCTTGTTTGTTTACTTGGCACTGTGACTGTTACAACAGGGTTTGACCGTCAATAGTCAAAGTGCATGGCAAGGATTTCGCTCAGAATTATGACAAAAATGCAACAGGTACGTCAGGGTAGGCAGGCCAAACATCGCCAAGCGCTGCCTTGAGCGGGCTGAGCCAAGGTTCAAACATCTGCCATTGCTCCGTGCCTTGCCGAAAAATCGGCTGACGCACCTGTTCTGAACTTGCGGTTCTGACGGCGCGGTCATTGTCGAAAAACCGCAAACAGGCCTCTTCAAAGGGGAGCGCCAGAAACGCGAGGAGTTTACGCGTCTCACATTCCTGATCATCGACCATCGCTTCGTAAAAGACCCGGTGAATCTGCCCGGGGAGCACCGCATCAAAATGCGCCATCAACGCAACATAGTCGCGGTAATAGCGGCCAATATCGTCGAGCGCGTAGGTAAAGCTTTGGCCCCGCGCGAAATGCTGTTTGAAGTTCGAAAAGCAGCAGCCCAGCGGATGCCTGCGCGCGTCGATAATCCGCGCGTTCGGAAGGATCGTTTTAATAAGGCCAATATGCGCCCAATTATTGGGTAGCTTGTCGATAAAAAAGGGCCTGTCGGTTTTACGCTGGATGCGCGTGCGGTCGATATACTCAGCGCCCATTGCAGAGAGCTCATCCTCTGAAAAAGCAGCGAGTCCGCCCTCGCGCACACCAACCCGCGCGGCAAGCGCCGGAATATCGGGGTGCTCAATCGTCCCCTCAATGGCCGAATGAGACGCGAGGATTTGCTCGATGAGCGTCGAGCCCGCGCGTGGCAGGCCGAGGATGAAAATTGGGTCCGCCGCGCGGCATCCCGTCGTGCTGTGCGCCGCGAAATAGGCCGGTGTGAAGATTGCTTTCGCGCGGTTGACCTGCGTGCGCGTATCGTCGGCGTCATAATCCTGCAATGCGGCCCGTTGGCGGTTACCCGCGTCATAATGGGTAAAGGCCGTTTCCGCCTGCTGACGATCTTCATAGGCCTTGCCAAGGGCAAAATGGAGATGAAACCGGTCCTCATCACGCAGCACGGGTTCGGCCAAGGCCTTTTCCATCGTCGCCACATCTTGCGCACTAAACTGAACCGTTTTGAGGTTGGCGAGGCTCCACCACACTTCGCCGAGCTGGGGCATGAGCGCGGTGGCTTTGCGGTACGCCGCAACGCTTTCCTCCTGCCGCCCCACGGTTTTAAGCACATGCCCGTATGACATCCAAACGCGTGGCTGGCTTGGTGCCTGTTCGAGCACGACTTCATAGAGCGCCAAGGCCTCATCATAGTCACCGAGCCGCCCAAGAACCGCCGCTTTCAGATTGGCGCCGCCGACATCGCCGGGGTCAACACCAAGGAGCAGGTCAAGCTCTGCCAGCGCCTCAGCAGGCCGGTTTTGCCGGTGGAGCACGGTCGCAAGATTTGAACGGGCTGCCGTAAAGGCCGGGGCCAGCTCAACTGCGCGCCGCAGCAACGACTCTGCATCCCCATATCGGCCAATCCGGCCCGCAAGCTCGGCAAGCATACGCATTGCCGCGACGTCAAACGGGTCCGCCTTCAACTGCGCCTTCAAGAGCGGCTCAGCATCGTGGAGCCGGTTGTCATGCAGCGCGAGCGCCGCCTCAACGAGCTGCGGATTGCGGAGCGCTGCGGCAATCGAGGTCTGACCGCGCGATTCTGCGGTTAATGAGTCCAGCGTCAGAGCCGCCCCCTTATTTTAGTGGACAAAGCGGGCCACCACATCGCGGTACGAACGCGAGACCTTAACCTGCGCGCCTGAATCGAGAACGAGGAAACATTCGCCATTCGTGTGCGGCTTGACCTGGCGGACCAAATCAAGGTTGACGATAGACGAACGGTGGACACGCTGGAATCGGCGCGGGTCAAGCCGCTTTTCGAGATCCTTCATCGTCTGCCGCAGGATGAGTGTTTCCCCTTTGGAGTAAATGCACATGTAATCACCGGCGGCATCGATGCGCTCGATCGTATCGACATCGACGCGGAAAATCTGCCCCTGATCCTTGATGTTGATCAATCGCTCAAAGCGGTTGGCGGCAGGGGCTTCGGCCGCCTCGGCCATTTCATCATGCACGTCAGGCGCATGTTCGGCGAGGGCCTCTTTAAGCCGCTCTGCTTCTTCAACACCCCGCCTTTCAGCGAGGCGCGCGCGGACCCGTTCGAGCGTCGCAGCCAGCCGGTCTTCCTCAACGGGCTTGACGAGATAGTCGGTTGCCTGCGCTTCAAAGGCCCGCACCGCATGATCTGAATAGGCGGTAACAAAGACAAACAGCGGCGGCTCAACCTCAATGAGTCCCGACACGACCGAGAAGCCGTCAAACCCCGGCATCTGAATATCGAGAAAGACCAAATCAGGCTTGTGCGTCTTGATCGCGCGGATCGCTTCGCGGCCATTGCTGCACGTTTCGATAATCTCGATATCGGGGTAAGGTTCAAGCCTAAGCTGCAAACCCTGGATCGCGAGGGTCTCGTCGTCGACGAGGATGGTTCTAATAGTCATGCGGCCTCCAGTTGGGGAACTTCGGTCTGGTACGGAATGTCGATCAAGACCGTGAAGCCGCCGGATGGAGTTTGGCGGGATTCAAAGACATGATCTTCGCCATAAGCCTGTGAAAGCCTATCGCGAATATTGGCGAGCCCGACCCCTGTCGAGTCACTCGCCATCCCCCCCTCACCGTGGCCGGGACCGGAATCCGAAACGGTGATCTGCACTCTGTCTCCCGAAGCGCGGGCCGTAACCGATATTTCGGCTCCATCCTCGCTTGGGGTGACAGCATATTTAATGGCGTTTTCCACCAATGGTTGCAACAAGAGCGATGGCAATCGTGCCCGCGCCACTTGCTGGTCAATCTCAAAACTGGGCCGCAGCCGCTCTTCAAATCGCATCTTTTCAATATCAAGATAGAGCTTCAACGTTTCCACTTCCTGCTCCAGCGTCACTTGCGCGGTCGCCTCATTCGCCAGCGTATAGCGCAAAAACGACGACAGCCGCGAGAGCATGGCATTGGCGCGCTCGGTCTGCTTTAGAAGCACCAGTGTTGAGATGGAATTCAAGGTGTTAAACAGGAAATGCGGGTTGAGCTGGTAGCGCAGCATGGCAAGCTGCGCCGACGTCGCCTGATTTTCGAGCTTGAGCATCTGATCGGCCTGCTCTTCGACGATCAGGTAGAAATTGATGCCGTAATAAAGCGCCGCCC
>JBEGTP010000315.1:0-5816 GCA_041179365.1 Pseudomonadota bacterium | reverse complement strand
GCAGCGCAGGCGGTAGCGGTGGGGCAGAGCGCCTTTAGCTTTGCTGTCGCGCTCGGCCTCATGCTCTATCTCGCCTTTTTCCTGCTGCGCGATGGCCGTTATCTGACGCGCCGGATCGGCGAAAGTGTGCCGCTTCGCCCCGATTTGCGGCGCGATTTGTTTCTGAAATTTACAACCGTGATCCGCGCGACAATCAAGGGCAGCATCGTCGTCGCAATTGTGCAGGGGCTTTTGGGTGGCGTGATCTTTTGGGCGCTCGATATCCGCGCAGCCGTTCTTTGGGGTGTCGTGATGGGCGTTTTGTCGCTCGTTCCCGCCATCGGCACGGGGCTCATCTGGGTTCCTGTTTCGCTTTATCTCTTTGCGACGGGACAAACATGGCAAGGCGCGGTGCTCGTGGCCTGCGGTATCTTTGTCATTGGTATGGTCGATAATGTCCTCCGCCCAATCCTTGTGGGGAAGGATACGCGGATGCCTGACTATGTCATCCTGATCGCAACGCTCGGCGGGATTAGTGTGATGGGGATCAACGGCTTTATCGTGGGCCCCTTGGTCGCGGCCATGTTTATCGCAGCGTGGGAGATTTTTACCGACGAGCGCAGTGGCATGACGACGCCAGCGGCATAGTGATGGCGCGAGAGCTTAGCCGCAGCTGAGGTCCGTCATTCGGTTCTTGGCGTTAACATGGATGTTGAGACGGTCGGTGCGATAATCCATCGTCACCATCATTCCGGGTTTGATCACGCGCAGCGTTGCGGCTTTGGCACGGCGCATTGCCAGCCGCAGCCGCGCTGGTGTCGCGATCAGGCCTTTGAGCGACAGCGCCGGTTTTGCGTGGCAACGGCCCGCGCCAAAGTCAGCGGGAACGGTCTCATCAGCACTGGTGGGCAGCGCCGTCATCAGGAGCAAAGCCAAGATCACGGGAGGCTCTCCGCGTCTGAAGTCCGCGTCATACACAGCTTGCCCTTGACCACAGTAAAGGCCAATTGCCCTTCAACCAAGGCAAGCGCTTCGCGTCCAAATTGATCGAAGCGCCAGCCCTCAAGGATGCTCAGGCCCGTGCGCACACCGGCAGCCAGTTGATCGAGATCATCGGTCTTTGCGAGGAGGCGCGGCGCAACATTGCTATCGCGCGCTCTAATTTTGAGGAGCAGCTTGAGCAGATCGGCAACCAGCGCGCCTTCCTTGCCAAGCCCCGGCTTCCGATCATCGCGGGGTGGCAATTCCTCTGCGCTCAATGGCTTGGCATTTGCGAGAGCCGCCAACATGCGCCCGCCAATGTCATTGCCCGCCCAGCTGGCAGAAAGGCCGCGCACTTTGGCGAGGTCCGACTGCGCGCGGGGCGGATTGAGCGCAAGATCGGCCATCGTTTCGTCTTTGATAATCCGTCCGCGCGGCAAATCCTTGCCGCGGGCTTCGGTTTCGCGCCATGCCGCCAGAGCCTTAAGTCGCCCCAAAATCTCGGGCTTGCGGCTTGCGATTTTAACGCGCTTCCAAGAACGTTCTGGGTCCACGATATAATTGCCGATTTCGGCAATCCGCTCCATCTCCTCGTCAAGCCAGTCACCGCGACCCGTGTCGCGCAACTTGCCAAGCATCATTGGGAAGATCGTCGCAAGATGGGTAACGTCGCCGATGGCGTAATCGATCTGGCGCGCATCGAGCGGGCGGCGCGACCAATCGGTAAAGCGCGCGCCTTTATCGAGCGATATGCCAAGCCAGCTTTCAACAAGGTTGGAATAGCCAACTTGTTCGCCTTGCCCCAGCGCCATGGCTGCAACTTGCGTGTCGAAAAGGGGATGCGGCGTCATGCCCGTCAGATTACAAACGATTTCAATATCTTGACCGCCAGCGTGGAAGACCTTCAAAATGTCTTCATTCTGCGTCATCAGCGTGAGGAGCGGCGTTAAATCGATCCCCGGGGCCAGCGGGTCAATGGCAGCAGCTTCGTGTTCATCAGCAACTTGAATGAGGCAAAGCTGGGGCCAATAGGTGTTTTCGCGCATGAATTCTGTATCAATAGCGACGAAGGGCGACTTGGCGAGTCGGGCGCAAAGTGCGGCGAGGGTCTCTGAGTCGCTGATAAGCGGATGAATTTTCATTCTTGCTCCATAGCGACCCTCGACGCCTTGACAAATAGCACGTAGGCTTGTGTTAGCCCTTCCATCTGAAACTTTCTTGAATTGATCATCATCATGCACGCCTATCGCACGCACACATGCGCAGAACTCCGCGCAAAACAGGTCGGTGAGACCGTCCGCCTTTCGGGCTGGATCCACCGCAAGCGTGAACACGCCAATGTGTTATTTGTCGATTTGCGGGATCATTACGGACTGACCCAGATCATCGCGCCTGCCGGTTCTGACGTTTTCAAGGTGCTCGACGAAGCGCGCGCCGAATCGGTTGTAACGATCGACGGGCCGGTCGTTGCGCGGGACGCGGCGACGATCAATCCCAATCTCGCGACGGGAGAGATTGAAATCCACGCCAAGGCCGTCACGGTCCAATCGTCGGCACAGGAATTGCCGCTCCCGGTGTTTGGTGAGACCGAATATCCCGAAGATGTGCGGCTGAAATATCGTTTTCTCGATTTGCGTCGGGAGCGGCTCCACAAAAACATCGTCTTGCGCTCAAATGTGATTAGCTCTGTGCGGAAGCGGATGATCGACCAGGGCTTTATTGAATTTCAAACGCCGATTTTGACCGCGTCAAGCCCCGAAGGCGCGCGCGATTATCTGGTGCCCAGTCGGGTCCACCCGGGGAAATTCTATGCCCTCCCACAAGCCCCGCAGATGTTCAAGCAGCTTTTGATGGTTGCGGGCTTTGATCGCTACTTCCAGATCGCGCCGTGCTTCCGTGATGAAGATGCTCGGGCAGACCGGTCTCCGGGCGAGTTTTATCAGCTCGATTTTGAAATGAGCTTTGTCACACAAGATGATGTTTTTGCAGCGATTGAGCCCGTGCTCCAAGGCTTGTTTGAAGAGTTCGCGGCAGGGCGTTCGGTTACACCAGCGCCTTTTCCGCGCATTCCTTACCGCGAAGCGATGCGCAAATATGGCTCAGACAAGCCCGATCTGCGCAATCCGCTCCTCGTTCATGATGTGACGGAGCATTTCAAGACATCGGGCTTTGGCCTGTTCGAACGCATCGTTGGTGAAGGCGGCGTTGTCCGCGTGGTTGCCGCGCCCAATACGGCCGACAAGAGCCGCAAGTATTTTGATGAAATGAACGAGTGGGCGCGGGGCGAAGGCCACGCTGGGCTTGGCTATGTGACGCGCAAAGGCGGCGAATTTGGGGGCCCAATCGCGAAGAACCACGGCGAAGAGGGCATGACGGCACTCTATGACGCGCTCGGCCTTGGCCCCGATGACGGCCTGTTCTTTGCCGCTGGTGAAGAGCTAAAGGCGGCAAAGCTTGCGGGGGCTGCGCGTAACCGCATCGGCCAGACACTGAACCTGATCGATGAGGCCGGATTTAAATTCTGCTGGATCGTCGATTTTCCAATGTTCGAATATGACGAGGACAATAAAAAGGTCGATTTCAGCCATAATCCCTTCTCGATGCCGCAGGGCGAGATGGAGGCGCTTGAAACCATGGATCCGCTCGACATACTCGCCTATCAATATGATATTGTCTGCAACGGGGTCGAACTTTCTTCGGGGGCTATCCGGAACCATCGCCCCGAAATCATGTACAAAGCCTTTGAAATCGCGGGCTATAGCCAAGAGGATGTTGATACCAATTTTGCAGGCATGATCAACGCGTTCAAATTTGGTGCGCCGCCGCATGGTGGGTCGGCGCCCGGTATTGACCGCATCGTCATGTTGCTTGCCGATGAGCCCAACATTCGCGAAGTCATTGTCTTCCCGATGAACCAAAAGGCCGAAGACCTGATGATGAGCGCGCCGGGGCCGGTTTCTGCCAAGCAACTCAAGGAATTGAACATCCGAATTGTGGAACCCAAATAGGCAGTGAGGGGGGTGCGTGTCATGCAACGAACGGGCATCACGGCTGTGCTGCTGCTGACCCAGGGTGCTGCGCTCTTTGGCTGCACAAGTGCGCCCGACCCAAACAGGCCAGGGTTCGAGATCCTCGACAAGCATTTTACGGTCGAAATTCCCTCGGGCTACTGCATGCCGAGCAAGGCGATGGCCGCTGGCTTCGATTCGCTCGCCGCGCAGAACAACGACAAAGTCATGATGATCAACTTGGTCGACTGCGCCGAAAATGCCAAATATGTCTCGGCGACGCATTATTTCAGCATCATGACCTATAGCGATCCCGCACGCATGAAGTTGACCAAGGCGCAACTTTTTCAAGACTTTGTGCCCGATCTTGAGGACAAAGCATTCCTAACGCTGTTGCAGGGGAAGGGCGGTTTTGAACAGGTGAAAGCGCGGCTTGCCAAAACCCCGGGTCAGCCGCTTGGCAAAGATGGAAATCTTTTTCCGAAAGCCCGTGACGCGCGGTGCCTCTATACCGGGGGCACCTATGGCCCGCTGCCATTGACACCCGAAACATCGAACGCTGTAATCGATTGTCAAATGTCGATTGAAGACCGGCAAGTGATTATCTTCCATCACGGAAGCGGAAAGAAGGACCTGCTCGCAATGGCGCGCGAGGTCGCGCGCTTGGCGGCGTCAATTAGAGTTGAGGATTGAGGACACGGCTGTGTGTGTGCCTCGCCGATCTTGAATTTCGGTTTTCAACCCCCATATCTCCTCCATGCCGGCGTTCACTCCCCGCCGATGTGAGAGCACTTCATGATAGAATTACGACCCTTTGCAGCGCTTGGCGGAGCCGACCATGGTTGGCTAAAAGCGCGCCACCATTTTAGCTTTTCGAACTATCACGATCCGGCACGGATGGGCTGGGGCGCGATCCGCGTTTGGAATGATGATGAGATAGCGCCACAAACGGGCTTTGCGCCCCATGGTCATGCTGACATGGAAATCATCACCTATGTTCGTGCAGGGGCAATTTCGCACAAGGATAGCCTCGGGAATGAAGGGCGGACGCCCGCTGGTGATGTTCAAGTGATGAGCGCGGGAACGGGTATCGAGCATTCAGAACATAATCGCGAAAATGTTTTGACGACGCTCTTTCAGATTTGGGTGTTGCCTGATGAAGTGGGCGGTGCGCCCCAATGGGGGCAGCGCGCTTTTCCAAAAGACAATCCTGACGCCGGCTGGACCCTGCTCGCGTCGCGCGATGGTATGGATGAAAGCCTGCTGATCCGCGCAGATGCAAAGATCCTTGGCGCAACCCTCAGCGCGGGCGATCATTTAACCTATCAAGCCAATCCAGAGCGGCATCTCTATCTGGTCGCGGCGCAGGGCAAGCTGGAAGTGAACGGCGTCGTTGCGTCGGCCCGAGACGGGATTGCTATCACGCAAGAATCCGTGATTTCGGTAAGGGCACTCGAAGATTGCGAAATCGTGCTGGTTGACGCGCGTTAACGGCAGAGCGCTGGGCAAATGACGGGGCAAAATTGGTTAAGTCACCCTTACGCGCGCCCCAACAAGCCGTTGGACAAGATCGCGGTTTTGCGGTAGCGGCGAAAATGAGGCTTGGAAAAGGGCCTCTATCCGACGCCGGCGTAACGGCGCACTTGCGGGCAGTATGACCCGCCAATAGCAATAACAGGTGAACTATGACAGAAAAAGCAAACAACCTGCAGGATGTATTCCTCAACTTGGTCAGAAAGACCAAAACACCCGTAACAATGTTTCTGGTAAAGGGCGTCAAGCTCCAAGGCATTATCACGTGGTTCGATAATTTTTCCGTTTTGTTGCGCCGCGATGGCCAATCACAAC
>JBEGTP010000314.1:0-2768 GCA_041179365.1 Pseudomonadota bacterium | reverse complement strand
CGTGCTAACCTCTTGAGACGGAGGTGTTTCTTGGCGTTCGGGTACGGCGGCCGTGGACAATCGGCAAAATGGGTCAATTTCCCATCAAACCTTAGCCAGCCCGCTGAAACAGCCACACTCGGATGGCGCTGGCAAGGTTTGGCGGGGTGGCGGCGGCGATCCGTTCGCTGTCGATTTGGGCGATCAGCGCGCTCAGGGGCAGCGCAGCTTGGGCGGCGGCGGTGCGCAGCGCGTCCCAATAGACGGGCTCAAGGCTGATCGAGGTTTCATGTCCGGCAATCGTCACCGAACGCTTCACAGGGGGATGATAGGGCGTCACCGCGACACTATGGCGCGAGTGGTCACAAAAAGTAAGGCCCCCGCTCCGGGGGCGTGGAGCGGGGGCCAACCTAGCGTTCGTCACGCTGGCCTGACGCGAAAAGGAACACGAGCAACAGGGGGGAATCCCGTCTTCCAAACCGCGAAAGCCCACTCTAAATAGGGCACTCAACCTGTCGCTAACATGAACGATGGTTCAGTGACCCCGCGTTTTGCTCCGTGGATCGCGCCAGAGAAACGCTTTATCGGATACGGGTACGTTAAACTGCTGTTCTGACAGACGAATCGTCGTGCGGTTGCGGCGATTATCAAGCGCAACCCATCCGTGGAGCATGAGTCCGCCCGGTGCTGAGTCGTTTTTTGAAAAGGCGAGTGTGATGACCCCGTACTCGGGATGTTTTGGGTCGCGTGTCTCGACGATCAGAAAGCGCGGATCGGCCTGCGGCATGATCTTGGCGACGCGTGAGAGATCGCGGGTGGGATCAAGTAAAATGCCAAGCGGCGTATTCGTAATCGGCCAGCGCTGCACCTGCCGCACCTGGTAATCGATAAACATCAGCGCCTTGCCATCACCAACGATGAGGAAGGGAACGCCCTTTTGGTATTCAAAACGAATCTTGCCCGGCCGCTTTATCGAGAGCGTACCCGTTAGTATTTTTCCCTTTTGATCGGTCTGCGCGAACGCCGCGATCATGGTATCAACCGCCTTTAGGTGTGCAGAAACGCGGGCGAGGTCATTGGTCTGGGCCGGAGCGGTGGCGGTGAGCGCGATGGCGGCAAGGCCCGCAAGTCCAGCAAGTCTATATTTCACAATCAATCTCCAAACGGGGCAGGGCAACTTTGCATCCCCCAGATTGAATCGCGGCTGAACCAAAGTCGTGGGTAAGATAGTGCCGGGCTGACGCGGTTATGGAGGCGTCAGCCCGCGCAAAGCAGTTGGTTAGAAGCCCATGCCCAATTTGGGGGCGACCATGCAGAGCAGCATTGGGATGGACAGCAAGGTGTTGGTGCGGCTGAACATCATCGCGCGCGTTGCCGAAGCCGCCTTCACCGCATCTTCGGCGGGGACAAGGCCAAGGGCCTTTTGCTGCGCTGGCCAGATGATGAACCATACGTTGAACGCCATGATCAGCGCGAGCCACATGCCAATGCCGATCGCGCGGTTGCCTTCTTGCAGCGTCATCGCCTGATGCAAATAGCCATTGAGATACGCCACGATGAGCCCGGTGACGACCGTTGCCGCAGCGCCCCAACGGAACCAAAAGAGCGCTTCTGGCGCGATGAATTTCGTAACGCCTGGCTTTAGTTCAGCCGGAATTTTAGGCATGGTGGGCATCTGCGTGAAGTTGAAATAATAGAGATGGCCGATCCACATGATGCCGCAAAGCACATGGAGGAAGGTCATAATGCCTACGCCGTTGCTGATACCGCCCATATGGCCGAACAAGAGACCGAGCGCGAGCACCGCGCCAGCGCCGACGACGGCCCATAGATTTCCAAAAAACTTTGCCATTAGCTAACCCCCTTAGGTCGTTGAATTGATTGTCAGCGCAGAGTAACACCCGTTCTGGGGCGTGTCACGCCCTAGCTTTGCCAAGGATCGACAGATGATCGCGCCCGACCTTAACGACATGACGCTGGACGAACTTCGCCCCGTGCTTTCGGCGGCCTTACCCGCTGACGCCGCCTTTGACGGCTGGACACAGCGCGCCTTGACTGTCGCCGCGGCGCGACTCGGGGTCAATCCGAAGATCGCCGCTCTCGTCTATCCTGGCGGGGCGATGGACATGATCGACGGCTGGTTTGAAAGCATCGATGCGGCGATGGCGGCGGCACTTCCGGCGGATCGTCTGTCCACGCTCAAGGTGCGTGAACGAATCACGGCGCTTGTCGAATCTCGGCTTGGCGCGCTGGCCCCGAACCGCGAGGCTTTGCGGCGCGCGCAAGCGGTCATGGCGATGCCGCAGAATGGCGCACGCGCAACGCGGCTTGGCTGGCGCGCGGCTGACGCAATGTGGCGCGCCGCAGGCGACACCGCGACGGACTATAATCATTTTACAAAGCGGGCGATCCTTGGGTCGGTTTACGGCGCGACGTTGCTTGTTTTTGTCAACGATGAAAGCGAAGAATGGGGCGATACGCGCGCGTTTCTTGCTCGCCGGATCGAAGGGATCATGCGCTTTGAAAAGGCCAAGGCGCGGGTGACTTCGGGCGGGGACCGACATTTCTCGGTCTCGCGTTTCCTTGGGCGGCTCCGTTATCCGGCAACATAATTAGGCTGGATTTCTCTTCTCGTAAATGATAATCAATCGCAATTAGAGTGTTTTTTGGGGAATTGCGCGCGTGCAGCTCGACACATTGGCATTGAATACAGTCGCGCGGATTGTGCGGATTGACTGGTCGCGCCTTGGTGAAACCGAAGGACGGCGCTTGCATGACCTTGGTTTTGA
>JBEGTP010000313.1:0-3197 GCA_041179365.1 Pseudomonadota bacterium | reverse complement strand
GTCGGATCGATCTCGCCGTGGAATTTTCCGCTGATGCTATCGGTGTGGAAAATCGTCCACGCGACGCTCGCGGGCAACACAATGGTGTTGAAGCCATCACCCTTCACGCCGCTCACCGTGTTGCGCTTGGGTGAACTTCTGCGCGGCGTCTATCCGGACGGCGTACTCAATATCATCACAGGCGGCGATGCGCTCGGGCCGATGATGACGAGCCATAAGGGCTTTGACAAAATCAGCTTCACCGGCTCCTCCGCCACGGGTCGCCGGGTGATGGAAAGTGCGGCACCAACGCTCAAGCGCGTCACGCTCGAACTGGGTGGCAATGATGCCGCCATCGTCTTGCCCGATGTCGATGTGGCAGCGGCGGCGGAGAGCGTCTTCTGGTCTGCCTTTACCAACAGCGGCCAAGTCTGCATCGCCACGAAGCGCGCCTATGTCCATGACAGCGTCTACGATTCGTTTAAAACCGCGATCACTGAAATTGCCAAAAGCGTGCCCATGGGCGATGGATCGAAGCAAGGCTCTGCGCTCGGCCCGATCAACAACAAGCCGCAATATGACCGGGTAAAAAGCCTGATCGCGGACTGCGAAGCCAATGGCTATGCGATGTCCACCGGCTATCAACCCGAAGAGAAGGATGGCTATTTCATCCCAGTCACGCTTGTCGACAATCCGCCCGAAGACAGCCGTATTGTGGTCGAAGAACAATTCGGCCCGGTTCTCCCGCTGCTCCGCTGGAGCGACGAAGCCGACGTGATCGCGCGCGCTAATAACAGCGAATACGGCCTCGGCGGGACGATCTGGACCAATGATTACGAAGCCGCGCTCCGCATCGCGCCGCAGCTTGAAACCGGTAGCGTCTGGATCAACGAGGCGATGGCGGCCCACCCCCATGCGGCGTTCGGCGGGCACAAACAATCTGGCCTCGGATCTGAGAACGGCGTTGATGGATTGCTGGAATATACCAACCCGCAAACGATCACAGTGCGGCGTCCTGTGGCCGCTTAATCACGGGGAGCACAAACCAAGTCTCGTCATGGCGGCGAGGGGCCTTACCGTCACCGAGACTTGGTTTTATGTGGTTTAGCCAAGGCCAGTTATGCGCCTTGCGCGCCCTCTTCGCGTGGCGGCAGGCGCGGGCACCAGCGTGCCTTCCCCTCGCGGTACGCGGCGATAGGTCGCTGTATCTTGATGGGCAAATGGGCGCTGCCTTGTGGCGCTGGCATGCGGGGGTTGTGAACTCGGCACAACTCTGGCACGTTTCCTTTTGAAACTGAATTGGGAGACTGCTCATGATTTTATTCGGCGCGCCTGTATCGCCTTTCGTCCGCAAGGTTTTGGTCTATGCCGCTGAAAAGGGGATCGCCCTTGAGCTGGTTCCCGTCGGCATTGGTGACCCCAATCCTGATTTTGTCGCGGCAAGCCCGTTTCGCAAAATGCCAGCGCTGAGGGACGGTGATTTCAGCATTTCGGATTCAACGGCGATTATCACCTATCTCGAAGCCAAATATCCCGAGCCCGTGTTGATCCCTGCTGATCCGCAAGAGCGTGCGCGTGTGATTTGGTTCGATGAATTTGCTGATACAATTGCCACCGCCGCGATGGGGGTGATCTTCTTCAATCTCATCGTCGCGCCAAAATTCCTCAAGCAGGAAGGCGATATGGCTGCGGTGGAAGCCGCTAAAACAACGGCAATGCCGCCGGTCTGCGAATATCTGGAAGGCGTTATTCCCGCGTCGGGGTTCCTGGTCGGAGACCGGCTGACCCTCGCTGATATTGCGGTGGCGAGCCCCTTTGTGAACGCCGCGCACTGCGCCGTTATCCCCGACGCCAAAACCTATCCCAAGCTCACGGCCTATCTCGCCGCCATCCAAGGCCGCCCGAGTATGGCAACATGGATCGCACGTGAACAAAAGATGCTCGCGAAAGTTTAAATCTCCTATTTGG
Source organism: Pseudomonadota bacterium (assembly GCA_041179365.1). GTDB lineage: Bacteria > Pseudomonadota > Alphaproteobacteria > Sphingomonadales > Sphingomonadaceae > Aquisediminimonas. The sequence continues at coordinate 1,250 of JBEGTP010000313.1, read as the reverse complement.
AAATTATACCTTGACAGCGTAACGCTGTTTTGGTAGATCTCGTCACGGTCGAGAAATGCGAGTCGTCGCTGGGGATCGGCGTTGGGTAGATCCGTCTCCTGACGCACGGCCTGAAGAGGCAATGGCTAGGCCCCCTTTTCATTTCAGCGCATTGTGTTGTTCTATGGTTTGAGACCCCGGTAGGATAGGGGTTGGGGGAAGTCTGTCTCAAGACCTGAGCACTCCCCCGCTAAGCCTATACCAAGGCGCGAAACACGGTGAATCTGCCTGCCGTAGGACGCAGAGGTAACTCTGCGGACCGCATGCGGGAGGGGGGCAGTCGCGCCGCGCCTTACTTTTCCTTCCGCGCCTGATTTGGCTCTCTGCCCCGCGCTAAAACGCGATTGATGTGCCGTTCCACGCGATGAGCTGGCCGGTTTCGGCCGGGGTGAGTGCGTCGATCACCTTCAAGAGATGCGCCGCCGCATCCTCCGACGCGAAGAGGGCCTCGGGATTGACCCCGGCCTGAAACGGCGCCGAAAGGCCAGTCGCGACGGTGCCGGGGTGGAGCGTGACCGCGAGCGCATCGGGATTGCGCGCGCTGATTTCGAGCGCGAAATTGCGCACAACCATATTGAGCGCGGCCTTTGATGCGCGGTAGGCATGCCAGCCGCCAAGCCGATTATCGCTGATCGACCCAACCCGCGCTGAGAGCGCGGCGAACACGCACTTGCCCCCGCGCGGCAAAAGCGGAAGGCCGTGTTTGCCGATCAAGGCAGGGCCAATCGTGTTGACCGCAAAGGCGCGGGCATAGGCCTCAGGCGTTTGCATTTTGAAGGATTTTTCAGGCTTGAGCGCGCCGTCTTCGTGGAGCAATCCGGTTGCGATGATGATGAGATGCACCGGGCCTTCTGTGGCCATAGTGGCTGCTGCGGCGGCGATGGAGGCTTCGTCGGCTAGGTCGAAAGCGAACGGGTGGAGCTTGGCCGACGCGGCGGGGAGAGCGCTGCCGCGCCGCGCGCCCGCAAAGACGCGCGCAACGGCAGGATCGTCGATGAGCGCTTGGGTGAGGGCGCGGCCAATGCCGCCGCTCGCGCCAAAGACGCAGGCTGTAATAGGGGTTGGAAAGGATTTGAGCATGACTATCTCTGCGACGATGCAGACGAAAGCACAACACCGCCCTAAGGGCGTGTAATTAGGCGTTATTATACTTGACACACCCACGCATTTCTCCAATTTAGAACCACACAGGTGATAATTCGATAGCATCC
>JBEGTP010000312.1:0-17442 GCA_041179365.1 Pseudomonadota bacterium | reverse complement strand
AGCTGTATCGAGCATGTTTACGCCGCGCGTGTCTTCCCATAGGCCGGCCCCGCGAAAACCCCATTGCATCGCGTGGATGATCGCAGCGCCGTCGGTCATCGCGACGTCAATCACTTGCCCTTCCCCGCCGCGCTGAACATTCAGGAGGGCTGAAACCATCCCGAAAGCGAGCATCATGCCGCCACCAGCGAAATCTCCAATCGCATTGGTCGGCGGGGTTGGCTTGCCGTCTGGGCGGCCGTAGCCGTGCAAATTCCCAGACACCGAGATATAATTGATGTCATGGCCAGCGGCCTGCGCGAGCGGCCCAAATTGGCCCCATCCCGTCATGCGGCCATAAACAAGCTTTGGATTATCTGCGAGGAGAACTTCAGGGCCAATCCCCATCCGCTCCATGACGCCAGGCCGAAACCCTTCAAAAATACCGTCAGCACTGCGACACAGCGCGCGAACCTCTGCAACGCCTTCGGGCGATTTCATATCGAGCTGGACCACTTCGCGGTTGCGACCAAGCACGTTGGATCCCAAACCTTCGGGCGCGCCAACCCGGTCAATGCGGATCACCCGCGCGCCGTGATCGGCAAGCATCATGCCGCAAAAGGGCCCTGGGCCAATCCCTGCCATTTCGATGATGGTTACCCCTTCAAGCACGCCCGCCATGTTCATCCTCCCATTTTTGCTCTGCCTTTGGGTTGGAACGCTGGCGCAACGACGTCAACCCTTCACTTGCATCATGCCCCCATTACATCTAACGGCCCGAGCGTGACAGGTGCCTTGGAAGCAAGGTGAAAAGGGAAGTCGATGAAATTTCGGCGCTGTACCCGCAACTGTAACCGGAAAGTGTTTCGCTCAAATACCACTGGGAAACCGGGAAGGTAGCGATCCATCAAGACCCGGGAGCCAGGAGACCTGCCTGTCATCGCTGATCCTTTGTGCGTGCGGGAAAACACGGGCAATCGGGGCTTTTGATCCCGCGTGACGGCATTGTGTTGAACGTCATACGGAGATTATTGTGAAAATTTTGAACACCCTTGCTGTCCTTGCGGCTTTCGCACCGAGCGGTGCCTTCGCGCAGGATGCCAATCCTGAAACCGCGCGGGATGACAATTCTGAAATTGTCTTGGTCGAGCCCCGGCCGCCGCATGATATCGTGGTCACAGCGACGGGTGTATGGTCACTGACAGATCAAAGCGGTCAAGCCATTTTTGTCTTGGACAAGAACGAAATAGAAGGCATCCAATCGCAATCCGTTGCCGACGTCTTGGCGTTTACCCCCGGTGTCACGGTCTCTCGAAACGGCGGCGCGGGTCAGCCAACCGCTGTCCGTATTCGCGGCGCGGAGGCCGATCAGACGCTGACACTGATTGACGGCGTTCGGGTCAACGATGTTTCTTCCCCCGGAGGAGGCTTTGATTTTGGAACACTCCTGACCGGTAATATCGAGCGCATCGAAATTCTGCGGGGCCCGAACGCCGTGCCTTGGGGCAGTCAGGCGCTTGGCGGCATCGTGAATATCGTCACGAATGGCGCGCCCGCATCCTTTGGTGGTTCGCTCCGTGCTGAATATGGTGGGGAGGACAACAAGCAGCTGGTAGGCACGGTGGGAGGCACCTTCGCCGGGATCAAGGCGTCGGTTGGCGGCGGATATTTTTCTGAAGACGGCATCTCAGCCTTTTCTGGCGGCTCCGAGCCCGATGGATTTCGGCAATATGCCGCCAATGGCCGGATCGAAGTTCCGCTCAGTTCCGATCTCAGTTTTGATTTTCGCGCCTATTACGCCAATGGCCGGTCGAATTATGACGGGTTTCAGGCAGTTTTTCCCTATGCCCAAACCGATACCGCTGAGTTTTCGAAGACAGAGCAGTTTTTCGGCTACGCTGGCGTTTCGCTCAGCCTTTTTGATCACGGCCTCAAGAATCACTTCGCCTTCACCCTGAGCGACACAAACCGCGACAATTTTGATCCGGCATTTGGTAGCGCACCACTTTTTTTCGGGCGCGGACGAACAGAACGCTTCGAGTATAAAGGCGATGCCCAAATCGGATCAGCGGCGCGTATCATTTTTGGCGCCGAGCATGAAAATGCGCGCTTCGACGACGGATATATTTTTGCCTCGACGCAGGTGTCGAGTGGCTATGCCCAGATTTTGGTGACGCCGTTTAAAGCGCTAACGGTCACGGGCGGCGTGCGCGTTGATGATCATAAAAGCTACGGCACCAAGACATCGGTTAGCGCGAACGCAGCGTGGCTTGCGGGCCCCAATACGGTGATCCGCGCGAGCTTTGGACAGGGCTTTAAGGCCCCTACCCTCTATCAATTGTACAGTGACTACGGAAATACAGGGCTGAGACCTGAAACGGCCAACAGTTATGACATGGGGATCAGTCAAAGCCTGTTGGGTGGGCGGATAAATCTGGGCGCGACGCTCTTTCTGCGCAACACGAAGAACCAGATTGATTTTGCTTCGTGTTACGGCAGTGCCGCACCACTTTGCGCGACGCGGCCTTACGGATATTATGAGAATGTTGATCAAACCCGCGCCAAGGGCTTGGAAGCCATGATCGAATTCCATCCGACTGACACGCTGACCGCAGGGATCACCTACAGCCTCATCGACGCGAAGAATCGAGCTTCGGGCGCACGACTGATCCGCCGCCCGATGCACAGCTTGTCCGCCGGGCTGGGCTGGAAAAGTGCGCGCGGCGTATCACTGAACGCTCATGTTCAGATGGTGAGTGACAGCCTTGACGGCTTTGGCGGTTCGGTGGATCTCGACGGCTATGTGCTAACCTCACTGCGTGCCACAGTGCCTCTTGGTGACCAATTCGAGCTTTACGGTAGGATCGAAAACTTGTTCGACGTCCGCTATGAGACCGTGTCTGGCTACGGCACATATGGCCGCAATGCCCATGTTGGAGTGAGGTTCAAATTCTAAAGGCTTGGGTCTTGTTGGTCGCGATGCTCCTTGGCGGGTGTCAAAGCGGTCGCGTGCCAGTTCCAGGCAAAATCGTATCGAACAATCCCTGTGTCGATGCGGTTTTGGCCGAAATTGCCGAGCCCAATGCGATAGGCGCCGTTAGCAGCTATTCGCAAGTTTCGGGGAGCGCATCGGCTCCTTTGGCTTGGGCTCGCCAGTTTCCCGCAATCGGCAGCGGTGCCGAAGACATCATCGCCGCGAAGCCCCGCTTGGCGCTCATCGGTCAGTACGGCGCTGTTGCTGCCCTTGACCGGGCAGGCATAAATTATGTCGCGTTCGGTGTTCCAGCAACAATAGAAGAAAGCATCGCTCAGGTGCGCGCGATTGGCAAGCTGACCGGCCGAGAGGCTTCAGCAGACCGTTTGGCGCGCCACATCGACGACGCGGCCAAGGTCATCGTGAGCCGACGACCGCGCTCAGCAATCATATGGCTCTCGGGCGGCTTCGTGCCGGGAGGAGGAACGCTTCAGGACGCCATGCTCGGCCGCGCAGGCTTTCAAAATGCGAGTGCGCACTACGGGCTAACCGCATGGAGTGTCCTGCCGCTCGAAGCTCTGCTCAAGGACCCGCCGGACGTCATCTTTACGCCCGTAAAAGCTCAAGGCGCAGATGCGCGCGCGCTCGGTCTTCGCTTCCGTTTGCTGGAGAGGCTCGCGAAAAGGCCCCAGATCATACCGTTTTCTGAGACGCTGCTCAATTGTGGAGGTCCCTCGATCATCGAGGTGATGTCTCTCTTACGCGGTGCAGCATGAAAATGCGGTGGCTGCTCGCACTGATGCTTGGCGTCGTGACCGCTTTTTTCGTGTCAGTCATGGCGGGAAAATCCTTCATTGCACCGTCGCAATGGTTTGAAGGTGGAACGACTGGCCTGATTCTGTGGGAATTGCGGCTGCCGCGCGCCCTATTGGGGGCGTCAATTGGCGCCGTCTTGGGTCTCTCGGGCGCTGTGCTGCAAGGTTATCTGCGTAATCCGCTCGCTGACCCGACGGTTGTTGGCGTTTCTTCAAGCGCGGCGTTGGGCGGTGTTATTGCACTTTTTTTTGGGGGCGCGGCCTTGCCCCTAATCGTGTTCCTGTCCGCGATGGCCGGCGCGCTGATGAGTATCCTATTGCTTATCGCTCTCGGTGGCCGCGCGGGCGGGCCGCTCGGGTTCATACTGGCGGGAATGGTTCTCTCGACACTGGCCGGGTCTCTCACTGCCTTCCTCATCAGCATCGCGCCCAATCCATATGCAACGAGTGAAATTGTAACCTGGTTGATGGGTGCGCTCACAGATCGTGGTTGGCCCGACGTCGCGGTCGGTCTGCCGTTCATGATTTGCGGTGGGCTGATCCTGCTCACCACCGGCAGGGCTCTCGACGGACTGATCCTGGGGCATGACACGGCACTGAGCCTTGGGATCAATCCTGCGCAATTGCGCTGGACGATTGCGATTGGCATTGGTCTGAGCGTCGGCGCATCGGTCGCTGTTACTGGAGTTGTCGGTTTTGTTGGGCTTATCGTGCCGCACGTTGTGCGCCCTTGGGTGGGGCAAAGGCCGTCTGCAACCCTCATACCGTCAGCGCTCGCGGGCGCATTGCTCTTGTTGACAGCCGATAGCGTTGTTCGCGTCTTACCCGGTGTCGCAGAGGTTCGTCTTGGCGTTGTTATGGCCGTGTTAGGCACACCGTTCTTTTTCCATCTCCTGCGTCAAATCAAGGCGCGCGCATTATGACGCTGAGCGCAGACGCGGTATCACTTGCCCTTGGCGGCAGGCCTGTGCTCCGGGAAGTCAGCTTGGCAATTCAACCAGCGCGAGTCACGGCAATCCTTGGGGCGAATGGCGCTGGAAAGTCGAGCCTGTTGCGCGTTCTTGCAGGTCTTGTTACCCCGGAATCGGGGCAAGTCTCGCTTGGTGGAACGGATATGTCCACAGTCTCGCCCAAAAACCGCGCGCAACGGATTGGCTATCTAGCGCAAGAGGCAACGCCCGCGTGGAATATCACCGCTCATGAGCTTGTTCGGTTGGGACGTTTGCCGCACTTGCCAGCATTTGGGGCCCTGTCTCAAGCTGATATGAGCGCCGTGGAGGCTGCCCTTCTTGCAACCGATATGACAGCATTGGCCGACCGCGAAATTGACGCCATGTCAGGCGGCGAACGCGCAAGGGCTAAATTTGCGCGAGTTCTTGCTGGCGAGCCTGACTGGATATTGGCCGATGAGCCGCTCGCAAATCTTGATCCGCCGCACCAGCGCGACATGCTGGCTTTGCTCAAGGCCAGTGCGAATGATGGCAAAGGTATCGTGGTCGTTTTGCATCAGATTAACGCTGCGCTGCGTGTTGCGGATGACATAATCTTGATGCGCAAGGGCACCATCTTGGCAAACGGTCCGGTGGAAGAAGTCTTGACAGCAGAAAACCTTCACGCTTGCTTTGGCATGCGTTTCAAAGTCATTTCGGATGGGTCTATCAGCGCGATTGTTCCCGCCTAGCTCGGCTCATCCTCAGGCTTTGCGTCGCCGAGCCCCAATACTTTCAGTTTGCGGTGCAGCGCGGAGCGCTCCATGCCAATGAACGTGGCCGTCCGCGATATATTACCAGAAAATCGTCGGATTTGGATGCGGAGATATTCGCGTTCAAAGGCTTCACGGGCTTCCCGCAGCGGCGTTCCCATCATCGAACTCGACGCTGAAACTGTATTCGTCACATAGGGCTCGTTTGTCACTTCTTGGGGTAACATATCAGCATCGATTGTGGCCAAGCGATCCCCTGGCGCCAGGATAATCGTTCGCTCAACAATATTGCGCAACTGGCGTACATTCCCTGGCCAATCATAGGATTGCAATGCGGCCATGGCATCTGGTGTGATCATCGGTGTCGGCACATGCCTTTCATGGGCAAAGCGCGCGACAAACTTCTTGGCAAGTTCGGCAATGTCTTCGCGGCGATCTGCAAGCGGCGGAATATGGACAGGGACAACATTGAGTCGGTAGTAAAAATCCTCGCGGAACCGACCACCAGCAATTTCATTGGCAAGGTCACGCGACGTGGACGAGACGACACGGACATCGACTTTAACCGTGCGTTGCCCCCCGATGCGTGAAAAGCTTTGATCGGTCAGAACGCGCAAAATGCGGCCCTGTGTTGTCAGCGGCATGTCGCCGATTTCGTCTAAAAATAATGTGCCGCCGTGTGCGCGCTCAAGCAGACCGGGCGTGACCGTCCCGTCTGCCTGCTCGGTGCCGAAGAGCTCCTCTTCGACCCGTTCGGGCATCATGCGCGCGGCGCTGACCAACATGAACGGCGCTGATGCGCGTGGGCTCCAATTGTGCAACATGCGCGCGGCGACCTCTTTGCCAACGCCTGCTGGTCCCGAAATGAGGACGCGACTGCCCGTCGGCGCGACGCGCTTGAGCGTGGCGCGAACGCCGTTGATCGTTGCGGACGTTCCGTTGAGCTCGTCATCGAGGCCAACCATCGCCTTAAGCGCCGCATTCTCGCGGCGTAATTGCTCGGTTTCTGTCGCGCGCGCAACGAGGTGAATCAGGCGCTGCGCTTCAAATGGCTTTTCTATGAAATCGCTCGCGCCGCGCCGGATTGCGGAAACCGCTGTATCCAAATTGCCGTGACCAGAGATCACAAGGACCGGCAGAGTGGCATCGCGCGCCTTTATCTCATCGAGCGTTTCGAGCCCGTCGAGCCGCGAGCCCTTTAGAAAAACATCGAGCAAAACGAGCGAAGGCCGCCTATCGGCAATGGCCGCAAGCGCCGTATCGCTATCGGCGGCAACGCGGGCCGTATAGCCCTCATCTTCCAACACACCGGCTACAAGGTCGCGAATGTCTTCTTCATCATCCACAATGAGAATTTCGAGTGCCATAATTTACGCTCTCTTTTTCCGAGTTAGACCCGTTGGAACTGTCTCGTCAGCTTCGCCTGCCTTAGCTGCACCCACCATTTGCGCGGCAAGAGCCTTTGTATCGAAACTCATGGTCACCACAGTTCCACCGTCACTGCCATCGACAAAGCGGATTGTGCCAAGATGTTCTTCGATGATCTTTTTGACAATCGCGAGCCCAAGCCCCGTGCCGCCGGGGCGCGTCGTCATATAGGGCTCGATGATCCGGTCTCGCTCTAAAGGCAGTCCAATGCCGGTATCGGCGATCATAATCAGGACAATCCCCGCATTGCTCTCGACCCGCACTTTGATCGCCGCTGCTTCGAAATTGTTTTTCTGATTGATCGCTTCGACCCCATTTTTGACCACGTTTGAAATGGCTTGCGCCAATTGGCGGCGGTCGCAAATCATTTCGGGCGACGGGTTGGGGGCTTCAACTTTGAAGCTGATGAGTGGATTTGCAACCTCATGAAGAAACACAGCTTCGCGGACGATATCGACGATTGAGTCGCGGGCAAAATTGGGTTTTGGCATCCGTGCAAAGGATGAAAACTCATCGACCATGCGGCGCAGATCGCCAACTTGACGAACGATAGTCTCGGTGAGGCGGATGAAGCCTGGTTGATCGCTCGTAATCTCATCTGAAAAGCGCCGCTTGAGGCGTTCTGCGGCAAGTTGAATCGGCGTAAGTGGATTTTTGATCTCATGGGCGACGCGCCGAGCGACGTCTGACCAAGCCGCTCGCCGCTGATCGCCGAGCTGTTCAGTAATGTCATCAAAGGTCATCACAAAGCCGACCTCGTCGCGCACAATCTTGACCGCAAGCGTTCTTGCTTCACCGTCAGCAACAATCTGCACAATGCCATTATCGCGCGCCTGCTTGAGCATATCGCCCAATTCGGCGGAGAGTACGGATAAGTGTTGCCCCACCGCGCTTTCGACGTCAGATTTTAAGAGGCTGCTCGCAGGCGCATTGATGAGCCGAATTTCGCCTTTTGCGGTGAGGGCAATGACGCCCGCTGTTACACTTGAGAGCACGGCTTCGGTCAAAGCGCGGCGTCTGTCGAGCAGCTCATTTGAAGCAACAAGTGCTGTGTTCTGATCGGCCAGCCGTTCCGTCATGCGATTAAAGGCCCGCGAGAGAACACCCACTTCATCGCGCGCTTTGCTCGGGGTTACGCGCGCGGCTAAATCACCGGCAGCAATCTTTCTTGCCGCGCCGACGAGTTCACCGACGGGCGTCACCAGACGGTCCGCCACACGCAATGCGACATAAACAGCGATCAATATGATGAGGAGTGACAAGGCATAAAGCGCAAGGTTGAGGAGGATTTGGAGCCTCCCAGAGCGCTTGATGAGTGCGTTATAGTCGTTCAGCACTTGCGAAGCGCGCTTTGCCGTCGCCAGTGTTTCGCTATCCGTCACGCGAGAGGCATAGAGAAAGAGTGACTTGGAACCCGGCAAAGGTGCCACCGCTTCCATCCTCTTCCCGGTATCGCCAAAAACGGCCTGTGGCTTCGCCAACATTTGCTTTGCAATAGCAGGAGACACCCAATTTTCAGTGGGGCGGGAATAGGGATTGACGAGCGCTAACGCTTGCACCCCGTTTTTGGCGGTTATCGATATAATAGCCGCTTCTGAGAGCTCCCGCTGATAGACCTGATAAGCAAAATCATTCGCAAAATCCGCGCCATCAATTGGGACTTCGCTGAGAATTTGTGAAAGATCACCAGCCATAGCGTTGGTGTTATCCACTACGCGTTGCTGCTTTTCACCGTAGAGCTGCTGAGAAAGCGCGGTGGTGTTCTCAAACATTTGCCGCGCACGTTTTGAATACCAAATATCAACGCCGTATTGAAACAAGAGCGAGGCGATGATGACCATCACGAGCATTGGGACGGTTGCCACAAGTGAAAAGAGCGCGACGAGACGCACATGAAGTTGGCCCGATGTCCCGATGATCGTCTGTGCCGCGCGCTGCCGCGCAATCCGCCGTCCGATCAGCATGATGAGCGTGATCGCTGGCGCGAGATTAGCCAGAAGGATCAACACAACCACAGCTGGCGACGTCAATTTTGCGATTTGACTACCAGACTGCATGAACAGCCACGTTGCCGCCGCTACTACCAACATTGCTATGATCGACACAAGTTCAAAGGCAGGCGAAGAGCCTCTGCGGCGAAGAGTCGCCGATATCAGGCGCCGCCAACGCGCAGGTCGTTGTGGAAGAACCCGATCCATAGTTGCTGCAATACAACAGTTCCGTTGCAAATCAAGCACAACGGCAAAGCGATTTATCGCATATGCGGCGCTTCCTACCGCCCTTTTTGGGGTTCAATCCCTAAATCTGTAAGCTTCTTCCTCAAAGTATTGCGGTTGATGCCTAAAAGCTTGGCGGCCCTGATCTGGTTGCCGCGCACCGCCGCCATGGTCGATTGTAAGAGCGGACGTTCGACTTGCTCGATGACCCGATTGTAAAGTCCGTCTGGCGGAAGATCATCGCCGAAACGCGCAAAATTCTCAGCAAGGTGTTGCTCCACAGCATTCGAAAGCGTGTCTTCCGACAGCATCGGGAGCATTTCCATCCGGCTTCCAGAGGATGAAAACTGCTGTGCGATTAGGCTCGCTTCGATGACGTCGTCACGTGCCATGATTGCAAGCCGACGCATCATATTTTCGAGCTCACGGACGTTCCCGGGCCAGTCGTGTGATATGAGCCACGCGTCTGCAGACGTATCAAGTTGCTTCTTTGGCAGGCCATCGAGTGACGCTTTGACAAGAAAATGGCGCGCTAAAAGCGCTATGTCTGCTCCTCGGTGTCTCAACGGAGGGAGCGTGACTGGAATGACGTTAAGCCGGTAGTAGAGATCCTCCCGAAAGGCCCCAGACGCAATCAACGCAGGCAAATCCTTATGCGTCGCGGCAATCACCCGCACGTTTGCGCGAATTGCGCGATTTCCACCGACCGTCGTGAACTCACCTGACTGCAAGACACGCAGCAGCCGCGTTTGGGCTTCCATCGGCATATCGCCAATTTCATCAAGAAAAAGCGTTCCACCCTCGGCTTGTTCAAATTTTCCGGCAACGCGCGCTTGGGCACCAGTAAAGGCACCGCGTTCGTGGCCAAAGAGATCGGCCTCAATCAATTCGCGCGGAATGGCGGCCATATTGACCGCCACGAAAGGCCGTTTTTTGCGTTGTCCCAAATCATGGATAGCGCGCGCGACCAATTCCTTGCCTGTGCCTGATTCTCCAAGAATTAGGACCGAGAGATCATTCGGTACGACCCGCGCAATCGTGCGGTAGACTTCCTGCATCGCTGGCGAACGCCCAATGAGGGGCATGTCGGGCTCTTCAGTCTGTGCCTGTTCAGGCGCAACAATGACGCCGCGTCGTTTCAATCCGTCGCGCACAGCGCGGCACAATTCATCAAGATCAAAGGGCTTGGGAAGATATTCAAAGGCACCCTGTTCGGTCGCCCGAACCGCCGTGGTCAGCGTGTTTTGCGCCGAGAGAACGATGATTGGAAGTCCCGGCTTTTTTGCTAAAATGGCAGGGACCTGATCGAGCCCATTACCATCAGGTAAAATGACGTCAGTGATCAACACATCTGGATCAAACGCGCTAAGAGCCGCTATTTGCTCGGCAACGCTCGCCGCAGTTTGAACTTCATGGCCGTCTTGTTCCAGTGCTTCGGTGATGACGATGCGGATGGCTTCATCATCATCGACGACTAGGATCCGGCCACCCTTCATGCGTGCACCTCTGTCGCTCGAGGAAGCAGGAGACGGAACGTCGTTTGCTCGGGCGTACCAACCCGTGCATATTGAACGATGCCGCCCATATCGCGCACCAGCTTGTCAACTAAAGCGAGGCCAAGGCCGTGTCCTTTTGGTTTTGACGACACAAATGGATCAAATAGGTGATCGGCAATTTCTGCTGGAGCGCCGGGGCCGTCATCACTGATGGCCAGCTCGATGGGTAGCGACATTTTTTCACCACTTTCGTCATTGGCAATAGAAACGCCGTGGCGAAAAGCAGTGCTAAGCGTAACCCGCCTCACCTGCCCTTCATCGGCAGTTTCCGCGGCATTTTTAAGCAAATTGAGGATCACTTGAACAAGTGAATCCCGATGCACCAGAACGGGGGGCAGGCTTGGATCATAATTCTCAACGATTGCAAGTCTCTCGCCAAATCCCGAAAGGGCCACAGCACGTGCATGATCAATGATGGCGTAAATATTTTCGCCCTGACACACAATCGGGCGGCCATCGGTAAATCCTTCCATGCGGTCAATTAGCGCCGTTACACGGTCGACCTCATCGCGAATAAGGGTGGTCAAACGGTTTGAAGCGCCCTCGCTTGACCGACCCAAAAGTTGCGCCGCGCCGCGGATACCCGAAAGCGGATTTTTGATTTCATGAGCGAGCATTGCAGCAATTCTAACGGCGGCCAGACCCGGTGCGCGATCGAGTTGATGGCCCATCCGGTGAGAGGCTGCGCCTGCTTGCAATGAAACGAGACGCCAGCCGGCGCGCTCTGATAGCGGCGTGACAATTAAATCAGCGCGAAATACGGCGCCGCGATGGGTCTGGATAACTAAATCATAGGCTGAAAACGCCGTATCGCTGCTGGGCTCATAGCTTTTGGGCAGCCGTAACACTGCGCCAAGAGCGTTGCCCGTGATTGCATTCGCGCTGCTGTTGAGGAGCACTTCAGCGGCAGAATTAACGCGATGTATTACGCCATACGGATCGACGAGTAAGACTGCGGTGGGCGATGCGGCAAAAATCTCATCTGAAGTCGGCGCTTCTTCGAGGCTCACATTTGAGGCTGAAAATGCCATCAAGCCGCGGCCCGCGATAGCCAAGGACTGTAAAATTGCTCTAACATCGAAAGGACCACGCGCGGATCCCCAATTTGATTGACTGCATTGCGAAATTCGGCCGATCCCGTCAGCCCTTTCGTGTACCAGCCGATATGCTTTCGCGCGAGATTGACGCCTGTTGTCTCTCCATAATGGGCAAGCATATCGCGATAATGCCCTAATATAAGGTGATATTGCTCCTCAATTGTGGGGTCAGGGTGCGGCGTTTCGCCCGTCAGCGCAGCCATGACCTGACCGACTAGCCAAGGGCGACCATAGGCCCCGCGCCCAATCATCACTCCATCTGCGCCTGAGTGTTCAAGCGCTGTTTCAGCGTCCAAGATCGAGCAGATGTCGCCGTTGACGATGACGGGAATGTTCACGGCTTCTTTGACCTTGCGCACAAATGCCCAATTGGCGCTCCCCTTATACATCTGGCAGCGCGTCCGACCGTGGACAGTGATCATCTTTGCCCCAAGGTCTTCAGCAATTCTGGCGAGCTCCGGGGCGTTGAGACTGTGATCATCCCATCCCATCCGCATCTTTACGGTCACCGGAACCTTGACGGCCTTAACTGTCGCTTTGATCAAGCTGGCGGCAAGCGGTAAATCACGCATGAGGGCCGATCCGGCTTCGCCGTTGACAACTTTCTTGACGGGGCAGCCCATGTTTATATCGATAATCGCAGCGCCGCGATCTTCATTTAGCTTGGCAGCCTCGCCCATTTCCTTGGGCGAGCACCCCGCCAGTTGCATCGAAATCGGTTCTTCAATCGGGTCCCATGCTGCTTTTTGGAGCGATTGGCGCGTTTCGCGGATCATGGCCTGGCTGGCGATCATCTCTGAAACATTGAGCCCGCAGCCATAGCGCCGTACGATTTTGCGGAATGGCATGTCGGTCACACCCGTCATTGGCGCGAGGATGACGGGCTTGTTAATGGTAACTGGGCCAATCTGGATTGGGTGAATGCGCGTCATGAAATATGCCTAAAATTTAGGCAGCTCATAGCGATAGTCCCGCTAGCGCGCAAGGACCGCCTTGTCTAAGGCACTGTTCATGACATTTGCAGCCATCATCGTCGCCGCAGGAAAGGGCGAACGCGCAGGAAGTGGCGTACCAAAGCAGTTTCGGCGGGTGGCAGGCACATCCCTCGTTGCGCGCGCCGTCGACAGTCTTCGCGCGCATCCCGCGATCTCGCACATCATCGTCGTTATCGGCGCAGGACAACACCTGCTGCTTGCGGAGGCGGTGGGTGAAAGGCGCATTGATGTAATTGTGACCGGGGGCGCGAGCCGGCAAGACTCGGTGTGGGCCGGCCTTAACGCGCTGAGTGCCGGTGCGGCGCCCTATGTGCTGATCCATGACGCTGCGCGCGCCGGAATACCTTCAGACGTCATTTCGCGCCTGCATGAGGCTCTGAGGGCTTCTGAGGGCGCAGTGCCTGTCTTACCAGTCGTCGATACGCTCTCCCTCGGGCAAGAGACGTTGGGCGCTACTGTGCCTCGCGACGGTCTTTGGCGCGTTCAGACGCCGCAAGCCTTTCGCGTCGATGCCATCATGACGTCACACAGGAATTGGCAGGGAGATCCCGCAACCGACGATGCGCAAATGGCCCGCGCGGCGGGGTTTTCCATCGCAATGGTCGAAGGCGATAGCGCGCTGGACAAGCTGACCCATCCACAGGATTTTGCGCGATTGGAGGCACAAATGCAGGGGCAAATGATCAGCCGGACGGCGTTTGGCTATGATGTTCACAGGCTTGAAGCAGGGCAAGACCTTTGGCTTGGCGGCGTCTTGATCCCGCATGACAAAGGCCTAGCTGGTCATTCGGATGCTGATGTCGCGTTGCATGCGCTCACGGACGCGCTGCTCGGCACAATTGGCGCGGGCGATATTGGCCTGCATTTTCCACCATCCGACGCGCAATGGAGTGGCGCTCGATCGTCCCGCTTCGTTGAACATGCGCGCGATCTGATCCGTCAGCGTGGCGGCCTAATCGATCATGTCGACGTCACAATTATCTGCGAAGCCCCTAAAATTGGGCCCCACCGAGGTGCGATCACTTCGGCCATCGCCGCCATGCTTGCGATCTCAGAAACCAGCGTCAGCGTTAAAGCAACGACGACCGAAGGCTTAGGCTTTACGGGGCGCGGCGAAGGGATCGTAGCGCAAGCGTTGGCGACTGTGCGACTGCCGATTGATTGAGCAAGGCGAAGCGCCTAATGCGCCGCAAATGGATATAGCACTCTCCCCCGCTTTGATCGCCGCAGCGCAGCGCGTTTATGATGCAAACCGAGCGGCGGGGCGGCGTATTGCCCTTGCAGAAAGTTGTACCGGCGGCCTCGTCAGCGCAGCGCTCACGGCCATTCCCGGATCTTCAGAGGTTTTTGAGGTAGGCTTTATAACATATTCAAATGAAGCCAAAATCGCGGCACTTGGCGTGGCTTCTGATATTATTGAAACCTTTGGCGCCGTTTCAAGTGCTACAGCTTGGGCGATGGCACAAGGCGCACTCAACCGCTCAACGGCCGATGTCGCGGTGGCGATTACAGGGATTGCTGGGCCGGACGGCGGAAGTCCCGCAAAACCTGTGGGCACAGTGGTATTTGCGCGGGCAGATCGCGGATCGAGAGCCGATGATGCACTAGCCGATACCAAGCAATTTGGTGATTTGGGCCGCGACGGTGTCCGCCATCAGGCTGCGTTGGTCGCGCTTGACTTACTGATGCCGGAAGCAGACGGCGCGCCGTAAAGGGCCGCAGCCCGCGCAATAAACGCGTCGATCATTTTACGCAGGGCCCGATCAAAAACCTGCCCGGCTAAGGCCTCAAAGAGTTTCGATTTAAAAGCAAAATCGACGGTGAATTCAACGGTACAGCCGCCAGTTTCGAGGTCGTTGAACGTCCATTCATTGTAGAGAAATTTAAGCGGTCCATCGACATAATCAACTTTGAGCGCTTTTGGCCGGCTTTTCGTAACGCGCGATGTGAAGCTTTCACGCAGGCCTTTAAAGCCAATTATCAAGTCCGCCACCATCTCATGTTCGGAATCACTGCGCACGCGCACTTGCGAAATCCAAGGCAGAAACTCGCTGTATCGACCGACATCAGCGACGAGGTCAAACATCTGTGCCGCAGTCCACGGCAAGATACGCGTTTCTTTATGCTTTGGCATGGGCCAATTTTGCAGCACGCGCCTGTTGCATCGCGGCGAAATCGCGGTCGGCGTGGTAGCTTGAACGCGTCAACGGGCTCGACGCGACAAGCAGAAATCCCTTTGCCCGCG
The DNA here is from genome assembly GCA_041179365.1 of Pseudomonadota bacterium. Lineage (GTDB taxonomy): Bacteria > Pseudomonadota > Alphaproteobacteria > Sphingomonadales > Sphingomonadaceae > Aquisediminimonas. The sequence goes on along the minus strand of JBEGTP010000312.1, from coordinate 2,435 downwards.
CAATCGCCGCATAGGCATCAAAAGTTTGCGGCGTCACAAACTCTTCAACGGTTGCATGGCGTGGCGTCGGCTGGAGATATTGACCCAGTGTCAGGAAATCGACATCCGCCGAACGCATGTCATCCATAACTTGATGGACTTCCATCCGCGCTTCGCCAAGGCCCATCATCATACCCGATTTGGTGAAGATCGTCGGATCGTGGCGTTTGACGCTCTCAAGCAAGCGCAGCGAAGCGTAATAGCGCGCGCCGGGGCGGATATTGGGGTAAAGCCGGGGCACCGTTTCAAGGTTATGATTATAAACGTCAGGGCGCGCCGCTATAATCGATTCTACAGCGGCTTGTGCCTTGTTTCGAAAATCAGGCGTCAGAATTTCAATCGTCGTCTTTGGCGTTGTCGCGCGGAGCGCGTTGATCACCTTCACGAACTGCGATGCGCCACCATCAGGCAGATCATCTCGGTCTACCGATGTGATCACAATATGTTGGAGACCAAGTTCAGCCGCTGCATCGGCGGTATGTTGGGGCTCTAACGGATCAACGGCGCGCGGCATGCCTGTTTTTACGTTGCAAAATGCGCAGGCCCGAGTGCAGGTATCACCCAATATCATCACAGTCGCGTGCTTTTTCGTCCAGCATTCGCCGATATTTGGGCAAGCCGCCTCTTCGCAGACCGTTGCGAGGTTGAGCCTGCGCATCAACGCGCGCGTTTCAGCAAAGCCAGCGCTTGTTGGGGCTTTGACGCGGATCCAGTCGGGCTTTCTCTGGCGGACCGACGGCGTCGCAATGGATGTTGAAACAGTCATGAAGGTGCCCTTAGCGCCTGACCAAGAGACTTGCCACCCCCTCCCTTTGGCCGCTACGCGTTCATTCATGACAGATTTTGCAGCACTGATTCAGGGGTATCACCGGTTCCGGGTGAATGGATGGGAAAACCAGCGCAAGCGTTGGGCAGAACTGTCACAAGGCCAAGCTCCAAAACTCATGGTAATCGCCTGCTCAGACAGCCGAGTCGACCCTTCCTCGGTTTTTGATACATCGCCCGGCGAAATGTTTGTCGCGCGGAATGTTGCTAATCTTGTGCCACCTTTTGAGGCCGATGGAGGACGGCACGGTGTTTCTGCTGCGTTGGAGTTTGCCGTCACGCAGCTTGAGGTGCCAGAAATTGTGGTACTTGGGCACGGCGGCTGTGGTGGCATCGCTGCCGCGCTAACAAGACGATTTGATGGGTGTGCGCCGGGCGAAGGCGGTTTTATCGCACACTGGATTGATCTGCTTGATGAAGCCCGCGACAAGGTGTTGCATGAACACGGGCCTGAAGCGACCGCCGTGCTTGAGCGCGAAGGCATTAAAGTGAGTCTTGCGAATTTGCGCACTTTCCCGTGCATTCGCAAGCGTGAAAAGGCGGGGCTTCTTAAACTTCACGGCGCGCTCTTTGCGATTGATGATGGCATTTTGCACGTGCTCGATGAGGCGACTGGCGCGTTTTCTCCGGCCTGACGCTGGAATTTTTGACCCTTAATGTCTTTAACTGGCCAACGGCTCAGTTCATCGAAATTCGCTATCGACGCGCGCTAACAAGGCGTATTGCAGGCCTTGGAAGAACGGACTCGGTCCTGTGCTGTAGTTTGACCCCGCCTCGTCCATCCCAAACGTAACAAACCTCTGCGGGGTCGCATCCCGAAACAGAATCGTTTGGAGAAATAACATGCTAAAATCTATCTTTCCCGCCGTGGTGGCCACGCTCGTTTCTTGCGCGTGCGCGACCCCTCTTTTCGCCGAAGATTCGGCGACAACCGTTACGGCCTCACGTGAGGTCAACCAAACCAGCGTCAGATATAATGATCTTAATCTGGCAAGTGCGGAAGGCGTCTCAACGCTAAATCGACGAGTTCGCCGTGCTGCTAAAATGCTTTGCACGACCAATAGTTCGAGCGCACTTGAACTCTATGGGATCGTCAGAGAATGCATTTCTGAGGCGATTTCGGGCGCTCAGCCCCAAGTCGACGTTGCGATTGCCCGATTTGGTAACCAAGATGTTGCTATGGCTGAACCGATCAGAGTGACATTCAAATAGAGCACAGCTTGGTTTTGCGGCTGCAACACTTCTGACCTCTGCCCAACCGCGAGCAGAGGTGTTGCAGTCGCGATCAAGCCCTGCTTTACCGTGTCAGCTTTTTATACGCTAAACGCGTTGGCCGGTCCGCAGCGTCGCCCAATCTGCGACGTTTGTCTTCTTCGTAGCTCTCAAAATTCCCCTCAAACCATTCGACGTGGCTATCGCCTTCAAAGGCAAGGATATGCGTGGCCAAACGATCGAGGAAGAAGCGATCATGGCTGATGACCACGGCGCAACCAGCGAATTCTTCGAGCGCTTCTTCAAGCGCGCGGAGGGTCTCAACATCAAGGTCGTTCGTCGGTTCATCGAGCAGCAGC
>JBEGTP010000311.1:0-6884 GCA_041179365.1 Pseudomonadota bacterium | reverse complement strand
TGCCGACCTCAAACCCGAATGACGCTTCAGGCTTAGGGGATGTCTGGGATATCCGACCTGCCACGGTACATCGCGTCAATCACATCGCCATACGCCGCGCGGATAACGTGACGCCTGATCTTCATGCTAGGAGTCAATTGCTCATTGTCGATGGTAAAACCGTTGGCGCTCAGCACGATTTTACGGACGCGTTCGGTGAGCGTAAGTTGCTTGTTGACCCGGTCGACCGCCGCCATCACCGCCGCTTTGAACGCCGGGAGCGCGCACAGCGCGGCAAGGTCGTATTTTTCATCATTCGCTAATGCCCATTCGACCGCCCATTCCGGATCGGGCACGATGAGGCCCACCATATGGGGACGCTGATCGCCTGAAACCATCGCTTGGAAAATCTCGGGCTGAAGTGTCAACATCCCCTCTATTTTTTGAGGCGAGACATTTTCGCCCTTGTCATTAACGATGATGTCCTTTTTTCGGTCGGTAATGCGGATGCGGCCTTTGGCATCAAACTCTCCAATATCACCGGTGTGGAGCCAGCCATTCTGCAATACCCGCGCGGTTTCAGCGTCATTTTGCCAATAGCCGTGCATCACAAGTTCGCCGCGCACGAGGATTTCCCCGTCCTCGGCAATTTTGACCTCAACGCCCTTCATTGGGCGACCCACCGTATCCATGGCGAGCCCGACGCTTGGGCGGTTACAGGAGATGACAGGTGCCGATTCAGTCTGGCCGTAGCCCTGTAACAGGTTGAGGCCAAGGCCGTGGAAGAAGACCCCAATTTCAGGATTGAGGGGCGCGCCGCCCGAAACCAGCGCCTTCAGCTGCCCGCCGAAGCGTTGCTGGACAACAGGCCGCAATGTCTTTTCAATGAGAAGATTCATGGGCTTATCCCAAAGAGGAAGCCCACCCTGTAAATCCTTTGCACCAAGGTTCAGCGCCCGGCGCAATAGCCCGCGCTTCACTTTGCTTTCCTTTTCAAAGGCCTTAAGAATTCGGGCTCGGATGACCTCAAACAGACGCGGCACGACAACCATGATGGTGGGCCGCGTTTCGGCCATATTGGCCATCAGCTTTTCTAACCCTTCCGCATAGTAAATCTGCCCGCCGAGCCCGATCGGGAGGAACTGTCCGCCCGTATGTTCATAAGCGTGGCTAAGCGGGAGAAAGGAGAGAAACACCTCATCATCCCAACCGAAATCAGTGCCGATTATATCGACGCAGCCCTCGACATTGCAGAGGATTGCGCCGTGATGTTGCCGCACGCCGCGCGGGCTTCCGCCCGTTCCGCTGGTGTAGATGATGCACGCTAGGTCTTCGCGTTTAAAACTGGCTTCAGCGTGCGCAGCACAGGCCGAACCATCATCAGCGCGGCTGACCAGCACATCCCAATTGTGGATTTTAACGCCCGTTTCCTGCCCGACGCGCAGCGCCTCGATGCCGATCAAATGCTTGCAGCGCGTGGCGCGGATTGCTGCGGGTATGAGCGACGCGGCAAGCTTAGGCGTCGAGACAATGACAGCACTTGCGCCTGAATCTTCGATAATGTGTTGGTGGTCGCGCTCGCCGTTCGTGGTGTAGGTTGGCACGGTTACACAGCCCGCCGCCATAATCCCTAAGTCTGCGATGCACCATTCTGGCCGGTTCTCTGAGACCAACATGACACGGTCTCCAGCGACTAGGCCCATATCGCGCAGCGACTGCGCGAGCGATGCCACTTGGCGAGCGGCTTCTCGCCAGCTGATCGGCTCCCAATTCCCTTGCGTTTTGGCCCAGAGAAAGGGCGCATCGCCGCGCTCCTTCGCGCGCGCGAAAAACATCGTCACCAGATTTGGAAAATGCTCAAATGCTCGCATGATCACCCTTCCTGCCGCGCTCTATTCTGACAATGCTACGCCTTCGCTGCGCGGATCAGCGGCACCGCGCCATCCCGCGCTGGTCCATTCCGCCGCATTTGCCTTTGCCGGCATCCCATCGTTCACCAAAACCATTTGCCCAAAGCGCGCTAGATCAGCCGATTTGGCAGCGATAGGCGTGCCAGCCTCAATCGTCAGTGCATCGCCTGCAAAAAAGATATTCGCCGCTCCAATCGCTTGATCGGCAGACAGGCCCCAATCGAGGTGAGCAATCAGAGTTTTCACAACTTGCATGATAATCCGCTTCCCGCCTGCCGCGCCGACGACGAATATGGGGCGCCCCGCCGCATCATAGACGATGGTGGGTGACATCGAAGACAAGGGCCTTTTACCGGGCGCAACGCGGTTGGCGACGGGAGCACCATCCTTTTCCGGCCAAAAGGTAAAGTCCGTGAGCTCATTGTTGAGGAAGTAGCCATTGGCGATCAACTGGCTGCCAAAGGGCCCCTCAATCGTTGAGGTCATCGATACAATATCGCCCTTTCCGTCAATCGCGATGAAGTGCGTCGTTCCAGCAACCTCACTTGAAACCCCTTCTGTCCGCGCCTGCGCTCCCGCCGGTGACCCGGCAAGATAGTGCGGCAGCGATGTCGTTTCAGAAATAAGCGCTGAACGCTGCGCCAAGTAACGCGGATCGAGCAAGCCCATGAGCGGGACTGATACAAAGTCAGGATCGGCCAAATATTTCTCGCGGTCTGCATACGCAAGTTGCATCGCTTCGCCGATGAGGTGCCAACTGAGCGGATTGTCCTTGCCCAATGCCTTAAGATCAAAGCGTTCGAGCAAGCCTAAAATCTGAAGCACTGCAAACGCGCCCGAAGAGGGTGGGCCCATACCGCAAATTTTGTAGACCCGGTACCGCGCACACACCGGGGCGCGGTCTCTCGGTCGGTAAGCGGCCAAATCCGCCGACGTGATGACAGAGGGATTGCGCGGCGATTGGCCAACCGCATCGCGAATGGCTTGGCCATTTTGCCCCGTGTAAAAAGCGTCTGCACCTCGCCGCGCGACGAGGCGGAGCAACCGAGCAAGCGCAGGATTTTTGACAAGCTCGCCGGTCCGCTTAGGCCTGCCATCCTGCCAGTATATCGCGCGTGCTTCAGGGAAGTCCGCCCAAAGCTTTTCCATTTGAGCCAAGCGCTTCTCAAGCGCAGGTGTTACAAGAAACCCTGCCTCGGCCAAACGGATTGCGGGCTGAAACAGCGCGCTCCAGCGCAATTTTCCCCAACGCCTGTGGGTTTCAGCCATCAGCGCAATATTACCCGGTATGCCCACCGAGCGCCCACCGGGAACGGCGCGCATGAAGGGAATGGGTTGTCCGCCTTCCATGAACATATCTGGCGTGGCGGAGCGTGGCGCGATTTCGCGGCCATCGATTGTTTGTAAGCTGTTACGGCGCGCGTCGTGATGGAGAAGGAAGCCGCCGCCGCCAATCCCGGAAGACTGAGGCTCCACAACCGTGAGCGCAAGCATCATTGCCATTGCCGCATCCGCAGCGCTGCCACCTTTGCGCAATATCTCTTGCCCCGCCGACGCTGCGCGCGGATCGGCCGCCGAAACGACGCCGCCCTTCGCAAATGAGGCCGCCGGCATGGCGAGAATTATAATCAAAGCTAAAATGAGTTTACGCATTTCTTGATCCTACTGCCCCATTTGGATGCGACAAGCCCTAATAGGCATCGATCCCCACCGCATCTTTGATCTTGCTAAAGCCATCGCGGATGAGAAGCATTTTCAGCCCCGACGTGATAGCTCCAACGAGGCCGGGGCCATGAAAAACCAACGCTGAATAGAGCTGCACAAATGTAGCACCAGCGCGGATCCGGGCATAAGCGTCTTCAGCGCTGGCGATGCCGCCCACGCCTATCAAAGGCAAGTCTGGCCCTGCCTCGCGCCGGAAGTCGATCATGCGCTGCTGCGCGAGCCCACGCAGCGGCGCGCCGGACAGTCCACCACTCTCCGTGGCATAGCGAGACCTTAGCGGCGGACGAGAGATGGTCGTGTTTGACACGATCAAGGCATCCACCTGCCCTGTCGAGAGCTTTACGATGGTTTTGATGTCGGCAGGCTCTAGATCGGGCGCAACCTTGAGAAAAATCGGAGGACCATGTTTTGGGCGCGCATCGTTTACAGCTGCAAGCAAGTCACGAAGGGCGCCTTCATCTTGCAGGGCGCGCAGGCCTGGCGTGTTGGGCGAGCTGATATTGACCGTCAGATAATTTGCGACGCTGGCCATTTGCGCGATACCACTGGCATAGTCAGCAATTCGGTCGACCGCTTCCTTGTTAGCGCCGATATTGATGCCGAGAATAGCATCACTTGCCTTCGCCTTTCGGAGCCGCAAAAGCGCCTCGTCTTGGCCTCCATTATTAAACCCCATGCGGTTGATAACGGCATCGTCTTCCAAAAGCCGAAACAAGCGCGGCTTGGGGTTGCCCGCTTGTGGCAAGGGCGTGAGCGTGCCAACTTCAATCGCGCCAAAGCCTAATCGCCCCAAGCTTTGAAACGCAACACCGTCTTTATCATAGCCCGCGGCAAGCCCGATTGGATTGGGCAGAACAAGCCCAGCGATCCGTGTCTCAAGCAAGGGTTCAGCGGCGCGTGAGCGCCCTGCCGGCAAGAGGCGGAGCGCGGCCAAACTGAGAAGATGTGCACGCTCAGCGTCAAAAGCGAAAACAACCGGGCGAAGGAGCGAATAGAGAGACATGAGTCGCGGGCTAGCGGGCTCGCGTCGTTTGGTCAAAGTTAGGTGCAACCGTTTGCAGCGTCAGAAATCGTATTCTTAACCTTTTTTTGATGTCTGATTTATTCAATAGTGGCCATTTCTTCCAATTTAATCGCAAGCGAATCAGCTATTAGGACTGGGCGACCCGAAGGAGCCTGCAGGGGCAGGACCTTTTAACTCAGTGGCCTGATTTCGATCAGGCCACTTTTTTTGTCTTGTGCATTTTCCACCCATCATGCTAGCTTGACGCTAGAGCCATCAACGATATGGCCGCCCCCTGTGTCGCTTGTTTGCGTAGAGTGTACTAACTTCGGGACCGCTCCAATTGTTTAAATTTGACCATCTCGCGCCATCGCCGCGCTTGGGGGATTTCATATCGATGTTTTATCGGTTTGAAACAGACGCCCCGATGTTTGGCGGACCAGAGCGCGCCGACATTGCGCATTGCCGCCTGATTCTATCTGGTACTGGCCATGTGCGATTTGGCGACGGGACGGCGTTCGAACTCCATAAGAACTGCATTATTGGGCCGAGAAACCGCGCGTCTTACATCAGTGGCGAAGGGCCAGGATCTGTGATTGGCTTTGGCATGCTGCCGCTTGGCTGGGCCGCACTGACAGGCGTGAGTGTTGAGCCTTATGTTGAGCGGATCGCAGACGCCCGTGATTTGCTGGGGCCGATAGTCGATCTGTGTCGCGGTGCACTCGCTGGGGTCAAGACACTCAAAGATGCAGCCACTGCCCTTGAACCCATTTTGGCCGCGAGTTTCGAAAATAGTCGCGAACTGCCCGTCGCCTTCAAGCATGCGGTCGACGCGTGGCTGGCTGAAACGCTCTCACCAAAATTTGACGATCTCGTCTCGATGACGGGGCTTTCAAGAAACAAAGCTGAAAGCCATTTACGCACGCTCTACGGCGCTTCGCCGCAGCTCTTCATTCGAAAATCCCGCGCCTTGCGGGTTGCTAATCGCATTGCGCACGGTGAAGGCGATTGGCAGGACTATGTTGGCGACGCCTATTATGATCAATCTCACTGCATTCGAGAGATTAAATATTTCACGGGATTGACGCCGGCAACACTCCGCGCTGCGCCTTCTTTCGCTACGGACGTGCAGTACCGCCGGAGGCGAACATCGCCCTTAGACGCGCATGATCCTGTCATCTGATGAAGGTCAGCTTTACACTTCCCGGCGAAGCGGCTCAGCCTTATGTTTCAACCTATTATCTCTTTGAAGATGACAGTCGGCTCATAGACGATGCCCAACGCGCCGACTGCGGGCACCTTCGCTTTCTCATTGAGGGCAGCGGCACGCAATTTCTCCCGATTGGAAAGCGCGCGGCGATGACGCCCGTCATGCTGACCGGTCCGCACAGCAAGGCAAGCCGATTTAGGCTCAATGGGCCGTTTCGTTTCATGGGTTGCAGTTTGCGCGCGCGCGCTTGGGGCGGACTGGTCGCCCAAACCGCTGAACACATGAGCGAAAGTGGCGGCGACGCGCTTCTTTTTCTCAGGTCTCCGCCAGACACCCTGCTGCATGCGCTCAAAACATGCGCAACGCTTGAACAAATGGTTCCCTTTTTGGATGCGTATCTTACGCAGCAAATCCGCCCCCTGCCAGCCGAGCATGAAGCCATTATCGAAGCCATTCGCGCGTGGCTGTTTGCCGATGCCTTCCCGAAAGTTGAGGCACTCTACGCGCAGTGCGCGCTTGGCGAGCGCCAAGTGACGCGCATTTCAAACCGCTATTGGGGCGCGCCGCCAAAATCGCTCGCGCGCACCTATTCGGCGCTGCGCACAGCATCAAAAATTCTGACCTCTGGTGGCATTATTCCTGACGACGCCATCGGGCATTACGCAGATCGCCCGCACCTCATCCGCGAAGTTAAACGCGTGACGGGAATGACCCCGCGCCACCTCGGCACAATCAATGACAAGATACTGCAGCTCACGCTTGGAGCCAATTTTTTTCGAGAGCTCATGCCGCTGGCTTGAAATTCAGACTAAATTAGTCCACTTAATGTTTATGCGTCTTTCGAGTCTTGCCGATTATGCCGTCGTGATGATGGCCGCCTGCGCCCGCCACTGCGGCGGGAGTAGAAGCAATGCGGCTGAGTTGGCCGAGGAGACGGGCATTCCCCTCCCCACCGTGCAGAAGCTGGTGAGCAAACTTTCTCATGCCGGATTACTCCGCAGCGTGCGCGGCGCAGGTGGCGGGTTCAAGCTCGCCCGGCCAGCGGCGGCGGTGACGC
>JBEGTP010000310.1:0-2580 GCA_041179365.1 Pseudomonadota bacterium | reverse complement strand
GATAGATTTTCACGCATTGGCCCCAGCGCGCGCTTCAGCTCATCGTCGGTTACTGGCTTTGCGATAAGATCGGCAGCAATCGCCTTGCTGCGTGTATAGAAGCGGTCAACGCCGTCGGGCTTGATCTGAGACAAGACAACGAAGCTGCCGCCGCTTTCCATGCCCATTGGCCAGCTGCTGAACACGACGGGGCTATAGGACGCGCCCTCAGCCTCGCGGAACTGCTCAAACATGCGGTCGGTAAACACTTCGGCAAGAACATCGAGCACCCGGCTTTCAAAGCTATTGGCGATTCCCCCGCCCGTATTCCAAGCCAAAACGGCTGCCGCCTGCTCTGGATTGCCGCGATGCGTGCGGACAAGCGGCGTGCTATTGGGGATCGGGCCCGACGAGACATTGCCCTTTGCCATCATCAGCGCCGGCTTCCGTTTCGGCAGCGAACCAAAGGTGGATTTCACCATCTCAATCGTCTTGGCCATATCAATGTCGCCAAAGACCGAGAGTTCGATTTCGCCTGTCGTCAAAAGCGGTTGCCAAAAGGCGCGGAAGACCGCTGGCGTAAGCGCTTCGGCCTCAGCAGCGGTTGGGCTCGCCCAGCGCTTGTCATTCCCGTGCAAGACCAATTGCAGATCGCGGTTGATCACCCCTTGAGGCGACGAATCGAGCGTCGCAGCATCGAGCAAATAACCTGCTTTTGCGCGATTGAGCGGGGCAGGATCCCAGCCCGGAGCGCCCAACTTTGCTGCGAGCAACTTTAATTGATCATTCAAATCAGCGGGGCGCGTATTGCCGCGCAAGGTGAACGCATCATCGCCGATTTCAAACTCAAGCGACATTTTTCGGCCCGTTGTGAGCTTATCGAGATCATTTTGCGTTAGCGTCCCAATGCCGCTCGACATGAGCGCCCCTGCTGCCGCCCAAGCGGGCGTGATCCGTGTTTTGGGGAAGGCTTGCCGCCCTTTGCCAAAGCGCGCCTGAACAAAGATGCGGCCTGATTCATAGGGCGAGGCGCTCATGAGCACTTTGACGCCGTTTGAGAGCTCAAGCGTTTTCGTGTCGAGCCCCGCGATCCGGCCTTCGGCGATGATTGTGGCAGGCGCACCAAATTTGGGCAATTGATCGAAGGTGACAGGGCCCTTGCTCTGCGATGAAGCCATGGCTTTAACAGGCGCAGCAATCGCGGCGGCTAGCTTTTGTTGGCCGTCGGCCATAGGCACTTTGCTCGAAACGAAGACGCGCGGGCCCACCCCTTCAAAGAGCGACTGGCTTGATTTTAAGATGTCTGACGGGGTGATCTTGCTCTTGAGCGCGGTGAAAATGTCGCGTGCGGCCTGCGGCGAAGCCACGGTCTCGCGGATATTGACCGCTTCAACGAGGTCGTCAGCCTGTTTGCTGCTCGGAACCACTTCGGCATTCTCAACCTGCACATCAAAAGCCGCAACGACTTCGGCTACTTCGCGGTCGATCTCGGCTTGGGTCGGTGGTGTCGTTCGAGCCAGTTCGAGCGCAGCGCGCACGTCTGTGAGCGCGGAAAGCCAATCATTGCCAATCGGAACGACGCTCACAAAGGTCACATCGACGGACCGTGAGACTTCGCTCCGGTCAACCCCTGCGCCGATGTAGCTCGCGCCACCACGAGCGCGTTCTTCGAGCCGGCGGTTGATGATCGCGGTCGCAACCATATCGAGTAACCGGCCTTGGTTAAGTGCGATGGTATCAAATTTGGGCTTCCAAGGCCGAACATAAGCCATGGTGACGACCGTTGTGGCGCCGGGTTCGCTCATAAACAAAACTTTGGGCGAAGACTCTTGCGGCGCGCCGAAATCAACCTCAGTCGTCGCTGGGCCAACGCCCTTCCAATCGCCGAAATACTTGCCGATCAAGGCTTCCATTTTGGCGGGTGCCACATCACCCGAGATTGAAATCACCGCCTTTTCAGGGCGATACCAACGATCCCGGAAGGCCCGCAGGCCAGCAGGCGTTGCGGCATTGAGCTGCGGGATGGTCCCGATAGTGGGGCGCGTGCCGAGTGGCTGACCGCCAAAGATGAGCCCGCGCAAAGCGTTCCCCACGCGCACGTCAGGTCCGTCAGACTCGCGAAGTTCAGCCAGAACAGTCCGGCGCTCTGCATCAACCTCGGTCTGCCCCATGTTCGGAGCTTCCATCATCCCCGACAGAATCTTGAAGGTTTCATCAAGGCCTGCCTCAGTCGCGCTTGGCAAATCGAGCTTATAGACTGTCTGCGTCGAAGAGGTGACGGCGTTTGTATCGCTGCCAAACGACGCGCCGAGCCGCTGCCAAACGCGCTTGGCCTCACCGTCGGTCACATATTTAGAACCGCGAAAGCTCAGATGCTCATTGAAATGCGCAAAACCAAGCTCGTTTTCGCGCTCCATCATCGAGCCAGCGTCGATTGCGATACGGATAGACACCTGCCCTGGCGGCACCCCATTGTTGCGCACGCCGTAGCGCAGGCCGTTTGAAAGCTCGCCAAATTTCCACGCCGTATCGACGGGAATGTCGCTATTTTTGTAAAGCCAAGGGATCGCTGGCGGCGTGGGCGGCGCGACTGGTGTCGGC
>JBEGTP010000309.1:0-2519 GCA_041179365.1 Pseudomonadota bacterium | reverse complement strand
GACCGACAAGCTGCGCTTCATGCTCAACGTCAATGGCTTCCGCGACAATTCCGACGTCAAGGCCGCGCAGTATATTGCGACTGTGCCGCTTGTCGCGGGCGGGGTGATTCCGCCACAACTGGCAAACTATCCTCTGCCGCACGACAATCGCGACGCCGACTGGACGCCGGGCCTTGCGCTCCATAACAATGCGAAATTCTACCAGATAGCCCTGCGGTCTGAATACGATCTGTCGGACGATGTGAAGATCACCTCGATCACGTCCTATGACCGTTACAAGAACAGCAAAATCAGCGATCCGGACGGCGTATCGATCCGCAACAACGATTATCATGTTGTCGGAGATATCAAGACATTCGCGCAAGAACTGCGGCTGTCCGGCTCTACCAATGGCCTCAACTGGATGATCGGCGGTAATTACCAGCACGACAAGATATTTGAGCGTGCCGATCAGAACTTCTCGGCTTCCACCGCAATTGATTATTTTGTTCCATTCGGGCTCGGGAAATTCGTTGCAATCGATCAGTACAAAGACGAACGATACACCACCAAGGCGGTGTTCGCGAACGCCGATTATGATATTTCATCGCAGTTCACGGTTCATGGCGGCATTCGTTACACCAAGAACAGCGGGCACTCGCTGTCATGTGGTGCGGATGTCGGTGACGGGATATATGCGACGGGTATCTCCCTTTACTACTCTTTATTCGTTAGGCCCGCACTTGGTCTCGGCCCGATATCCATTCCGCCCGGCGGCTGTGTCACCGTCAAAGCGGCAACGCCCGCGTCCATTGCAGACGGGACCGCGATCACTTCGATTGTAGCTTCCAACAGTCTCAATGAGGATAATGTCTCCTGGCGCGTCGGCCTTGACTGGAAGCCGTCGTCGGATTTGCTGGTCTATGCCAATGTCAGCAAGGGCTATAAGGGCGGCAGCTTTCCGCTATTCGGACCTGCGGTCGATACTCAGACCGCTCCCGCAAGACAGGAAGCGCTGCTTGCCTATGAACTGGGCTTCAAGGCGACACTGGCTGATCGGCGCGTCCAACTCAATGCTGCGGTGTTCCACTATGACTACACCGACAAGCAGTTCGCGGGCCGCGTCATCCTTGACCCGAATCTCTTCGGCGCGATCGAAAGCATCGTCAACGTGCCCAAGTCGCGCGTGACCGGTGCCGAGGTTCAGCTCGATATTGCGCCGATGCGGGGCCTTACGCTGAGCACTGGCGTCACTTATCTGGACACCAAAGTGAAGAACTTCAGCAACTTCAACATTTTCGGCGTGGTCACCGATTTTTCCGGCCAGAGTTTCCCTGGCTCGCCGAAGTGGCAGATGCTGGGCGATGTGCAATATAAATGGCGTACCTCAGATAAGATCGACGCGTTCGTTGGTGCTGCGGGTAACTATCAGAGCAGAACCAACGGTCTCTTTGGTCAATATCCGCTCTTCGATATCAAGTCCTGGGCAACGCTCGACCTTCGGGCGGGCATCGAGGCCGCGGATCAGAGCTGGAGAGTGTCTATTTGGGGTAGGAACGTTACGAACACCTATTATTGGAACAGCGCCAATAAGGTACTCGATACCGCGATCCGCTTCGCCGGCGCGCCGGCAACTTACGGCATAACCTTTTCATTCCGAGGCAAGGGCAAATAAGCGCAACTATCACCAAGGCCGGTGCGGTGAGTGATCGCACCGGCCTTGGCATGTATAGGGTAGCAAGACGACATTCGCTCGCCTCCTGCCGCATAACTGCGGATGGCTTATCGGCGTTAGTGCCTAGGTCGGCCAAGTTGTCAGCTCGCGAACGGGATCCGATCCGTCCCAATCTCGCGCGCCATCAGCGACAACTTCATAGAGGCGTTCCATGGACTTGGTTCGCTCGGTAAATTCGGTGAGGCCTCCCATTTCGCTGATCGTATCGACATAGCCAAAACGCGTCTGCTCGGGCCCGACCACGCCTTCCATCATGATCTCCCGGCCAACGGCGCGATATGCCGCGCAGCGCGCATCGAAATCATCCGCCCACATGCTGATATGGTGAAATTTGGCTGGCTCGCCTTGTCCCTGCTGATGAAACTCATTGGTATGCCGTTCGATGAGTTCGATCTGCAGATCCCCGGCCTGGGCATAGCCCACGCTTGAATCCGAAGTTTGCAACGCGCCGCGAAGCCAGATCTTCATGTCCATGGTGCGCGTCAGTCGCCGGATCACGTAGAAAGGGCCAATACCCGATGCCGTCATCCACGCGTCCATCGCCTCATCGAGATTGGGCACGATCCAGGCATTTTGTATGATCCTGATGCCACGGTTCGCCATATTTCACTCTCCTGTCGGCTAGGGGAATCGGGCCGCAATCCGGAGCGTGCTGGCTGCCGCCGTGTCGGACCTGGCCGGATGCGGAAACGGATTGCAAATTATTTAATCATATGATTAAAACCAGCCTCCATCGAGTCAAGCACTCGCTCTTCAATTTTAATGTCGCTGGAGCTCGCTATGTATCAACTGTCGCCGCATCTTC
>JBEGTP010000308.1:0-3913 GCA_041179365.1 Pseudomonadota bacterium | reverse complement strand
GTCTGCCTGCCCAAGTGCCCAGCGCATGATGTCGAGGCTTTCATCAAGCACAGCGCCTGTTGGCAAAACAAGCACAGGAACTGTGCCTTTTGGGCTCACCGCAAGCATCGCTTCGGGTTTGTCACGCAATACAATTTCGCGCAGTTCAACTTCAATACCGCTTGCCAAAATAGCCATTCGTGCGCGCATGGCGTACGGGCACCGCCGAAAGCTGTAGAGTAGAGGCCGCTCAGTCATCGGCTCTCGGGTCGATGCCGACATGGCCCTTGCCGCGCTTTTGAGCGAGTTTTATTTGTTTCTGCCGCTCGGCATAGCGCATGCGTTGGGCATCGTCGCGCGCATCGTGACAGTGCGGGCAGGCAATCCCTTCAACATAGAACGGCGATTTCATCTCTTCAGGGCTCAGCGGATCACGGCATGCGTGGCAGCGACCATAGGTGCCCAGAGCGAGACCATGCGAGACCGAGACTCGCTGGTCAAAAACAAAGCACTCCCCTTCCCATAGGCTTTCTTTTTCAGGAATTGTCTCAAGATAGCGCAAGATACCGCCCTTAAGATGATAGACCTCATCAATCCCTTCAGCGCGCAAAAATGCCGTTGATTTCTCGCACCTTATGCCACCAGTGCAGAACATTGCGACCTTGGTTTTTCCCGTCGTAAGCGCATCGCGGTTGGCGCGGAACCAGTCTGGAAAATCCCTGAAGCTCTCGGTCTTAGGATCAATAGCCCCTTTAAAACTCCCGATGCTGACCTCATAATCGTTGCGCGTATCAATAACGATCGTGTTGGGATCGCTGATCAGGGCATTCCACGCTTCCGGCGCGACATAAGTGCCTGCTCGACTGACTGGGTCAACACCCGGCTGGCCCAGCGTCACAATTTCTTTTTTTACCTGCACCTTCATCCTGAAAAAAGGCATAGTGACTGCGGTTGAGAATTTGACATCGAGCGCCGCACAGCCGGGCATGGACCGAATGTAAATCAAAAGTGCGGCTATGGCGTCGGACGTGCCAGCGACGGTTCCGTTGATGCCTTCGGGAGCAAGGAGCAGCGTACCTTTGATCCCGTGCGTGCGGCAGACTTCGTGTAGCGGAAGCCGCAAAGACTCTGGCGCATGAAACGTTGTAAAATGATAGAGCGCTGCGACAGTTATGGCGGAGGTGGGGAGCATGATCTAGCGCTATAGTGATGGATTAACGCGGATTAAACCCATTGTTTCTATTGGCCGAAGACGTGCGATGGATGTTCAAAAATCGGTGGTGGACACTTTTGGGCGTCATCCTCATTGCGTGGCGGGCAACGAGCTTGATGTTCATTGCCGATTCGACCAGTAAATCAGTCAAAGCGTCGGCTGAGCGCCGAGACGCCTTATACGGCGAAGAGACCTACGCGCGCATTGAAGAACAAAAACGCGAGATGGAGCGGCAATGGCCAGACGCGCGCGCCGACGAAGACAATGCGTTTGGTCAATAAGCGACTAGCTCTGCCGATTGGCGACCAAATCATCAACCACCGAGGGATCTGCAAGGGTCGAGACATCGCCAAGGTTTGAAACATCGCCTTCAGCAATTTTGCGAAGAATCCGCCGCATGATCTTTCCAGATCGCGTTTTCGGAAGCGAAGGCGTAAATTGAATTGCATCCGGCGTCGCAATCGGGCCAATTTCTTTACGAACCCAATCGCTTAAGGCTTTGCGGAGCGCCTCGCTTTCGCCGAGATCAACATTCAGCGTGACATAGGCGTAAATGCCCTGTCCCTTGATGTCATGCGGCATACCGACCACAGCGGCCTCAGCGACATCGGGATGCAGAACCAACGCGCTTTCCACCTCCGCTGTGCCCATGCGGTGACCAGAGACGTTGATAACATCGTCAACGCGCCCCGTGATCCAATAATAGCCATCCGCATCACGGCGGCAGCCATCCCCCGTAAAGTAATTGCCCGGAAACGTGGTGAAATAGGTTTGGAAAAAGCGGTTTTGATCGCCCCAAACGGAGCGCATTTGCCCTGGCCAACTCCGCGCAATGACCAAATTTCCTTCGGCTTGCCCGTATTGAATATTACCTTCGCTATCGACAATCTGGGGATCGACGCCGGGCAGGGGTTTGGTCGCGCTCCCCGGTTTTAAAGCAACAGCGCCCGGCATTGGAGCGATCATGGCTCCCCCCGTTTCAGTTTGCCACCATGTGTCGATAATCGGACAACGTTCGTTGCCAACGACCTTATGATACCAACGCCATGCCTCTGGATTTATAGGCTCGCCCACAGTTCCCAGGAGCTTCAGCGACTTGCGTGATGTTTTTTTCACCCAGTCATCGCCTTCACGCATCAGCGCGCGCAGCGCCGTTGGCGCGGTAAAAACGGTGTGCACTTGATGCTTGTCGACAACTTCCCACATACGCGCGGGTGTCGGCCAATTGGGGACGCCTTCGTACATCAATGTCGTCGCGCCATTTGCGAGCGGGCCGTAGAGAATATAACTATGACCGGTCACCCAGCCAATATCAGCGGCACACCACCAAACATCACCAGCGCGGTAGTCAAAGCAGAGCTCGTGCGTCAAGCTTGCCCAAAGCAAATAGCCGCCCGTCGTATGCAAAACGCCCTTTGGTTTGCCCGTGCTTCCCGAGGTATAAAGGATGAAGAGTGGGTCTTCAGCGCCCATTGCCTCAGCGGGACAATCGGCGGGGACTGTTTGGGCGATTTCGTGGTACCAAACATCGCGACCGGGCCGCATATTCGAAGCGTTTTTGCTGGTGCGGACGGTGATTACGGACTTCAGGCTCGGGCATTGATCGGCTGCAAGGTCAACATTGGCCTTCAGAGGAACAGATTTACCGCCGCGGCGGCCTTCATCGGCAGTGATGACGCATTTGCTGTCACAATCCTGTATGCGTCCAGCAAGGCTCTCAGGGGAAAAACCACCAAAAACAACGCTGTGGATTGCACCGATGCGCGCGCAAGCAAGAATTGCGAAAGCCGCCTCGGGTATCATCGGCATGTAAATCGTAACGCGGTCGCCGCGCACGACGCCTTGTTGCTTCAATACATTTGCAAAGCGGCAAACATGGCCATGGAGCGCGCGGTAGGTAAAGCTACGTGACTCTTGGTTGGGATCATCAGGCTCCCAAATAATCGCAATGGCGTCACCCCGTTCGGCGAGGTGTCGATCAATACAATTGCTACTGGCGTTGATCTTACCATCAGCAAACCAGCTAATATGAAAATCATCCTCACGGAATGACCAATCTCCAGCAATTTCAGGGCGCTTTATCCAAGTGAGCCGACGCGCTTGTTCGAGCCAAAAACTGCCAGGGTCTGCCAGGGCGCGACCATAGAGTGAATCATAGTCCTTTTGCTTAATTCGCGCGCGCCTCGCCCAGTCGGCGGGTACTGGGTAAAGGTCCTCGTTGGCCATCTGGTGTCCCCTTGGTTTCTAACGTCTATTGGGAAAAGCAAGCCATCGCGCAAGTCCGATTGTGCGTGCACAAACCTTAGAGGAAGTTGTTCGGCCAGATCATCGTCCTCCACATATGAGCCGTGGGGGAGTTGTCAAAACCAAGCCCTTCTTCGGGCTCGCGAAAATTCCGTCCGATGATGTCTGTGAAAATCTCAGCGTCAACATTGCCGTTGCTGTTATCAAAGAAATATATGTCGTTTAGCGTTACCAACCGGGCGGACATGTACCATTTGTGCGCCCGCGCCGTTTCAGCGTCTCTGCGGATATAGTCGGGGGGGATGTAATCAGCCCCAAAAAAGCGGGCATAGCTCTCTGGATATTCGTAACCGACGCTCTCATCCGCGAAATACCTTAGCGGCTGATGATATTGTACGGCGAACGCGACCTCCTCGTCGACATAGGGCGCGATCATCTGTGCCCCCCAATAGCCGTGATCTGTGCGAATAAGGCAGC
>JBEGTP010000307.1:0-7617 GCA_041179365.1 Pseudomonadota bacterium | reverse complement strand
CGGCGCGTTCTTTAGTAGAGCTTATCGTGAAAATGACTATTTATGGGGTCGGCTTCACGGTGCAGAGCGTATGATTGACATCATCCAATCCACGCTCTCGTCCGGCCTTCCCGACGCCGTTATTGCCGACTTTAAGCGTCGGCTTTTTCTGTCGATTTTGGATGAAGAAGAAGGTCGTTTGAAGCATATTCCAAAGCTCTTCGAGGAATTACGTGGTGAAATTGCTGCGGGCCCACTGGCAAAATTCGCGCCGCGCTCCTAAGGTCGTTCAAACCCAATGGAGACGATCAACATGCGATTCCTCACATCAATTATGTGGATTATTGTCCTCCTGATTATTGTCACTTTTTCGATCAATAATTGGGTCCCCATCACTGTGTATCTCTGGAAAAATTTGGTGATGGACACGTTTTTGCCGGTGCCACTGATCGTCGCCTTCTTGGCCGGGATGATCCCCTATTTCATCCTTCATCGCGCCACGCGCTGGTCGATGAGCCGAAAATTGACGCAAGCGGAGCGAGCATTGGCGCAAACCCAGGCGAGTGTTGTCATACCTGAAACCGCGCCGGTGACGTCATGAGCTCACCAATCTATGTGGCGATTGACACCCCAGATATGGAGCGTGCCCACGCACTCGCTGCGCAAATTAAACATCATGTCGGGGGGCTTAAGCTAGGGCTTGAGTTTTTCTCTGCAAACGGTCGCGCCGGTGTCCGGGAAATGGCGAAGATCGGCCTTCCCCTCTTTCTCGATCTTAAGCTCCACGACATCCCCAATACCGTTGGCAAGGCGATGCAGGCACTGCGGCCACTTGAACCCGCGATTGTCACGGTCCACGCAGCGGGCGGTCGCGCGATGATGGAGGATGCAAAGGCAGCCGCTCCTGCGGGCACAAAGGTCGTCGCGGTAACTGTGCTAACCAGCCTAGACCAAAGTGATCTTGCGGCGATCGGCTACCAAGGGGACAGTCATGATCAAGTCGCGCGGCTTACGCTCCTGGCAAAAGAGGCTGGTCTCGACGGCGTTGTCTGTTCGGGGAATGAGGTTGCGGCCGCAAAGGCCCTTTGGCCCCACGGCTTTTTCGTTGTGCCCGGCGTGCGCCCGGCGGGCGGTCCTGCTGGCGACCAAAAGCGCGTGGTGACGCCGCGCCAAGCGCTTGATTCGGGCGCATCGATCCTCGTGATCGGCAGGCCCATTACCCAAGCTGAAGACCCAGACGCCGCCGCACGAGCCATCGACGCGACGTTGTAAGGCTCCAAGCATGATGCCAATCCAAGCCATATGATGATGCAAGCAAAAATCTGCGGCATTTCCACGCCCGATGCGCTCGATGCCGCGATCGCGGGCCGGGCTAGCCACGTCGGGTTTGTCTTTTTCGGCAAAAGTCCCCGCAATATAGTGATGGAGCAAGCCGCTGCGCTTGCGATCCGTGCGGCTGGACGCGTGCGGCTGGTTGGCTTGTTCGTTGACCCAGAGGCAAATCATGTCGACGCCGTCCGGCGTCAGGTCCCCCTCGATATGATCCAGCTCCACGGAGAAGAATCCCCCGCGTTCGTAGCGCAGCTTGGCTTGGCAAGCGGGCTTGAAGTCTGGAAAGCCATTGCCATAAAGACACGAGACGACCTGAAAGCGGCTGAAAAGTTTCGCGGCGCGGCGAACCGCATTCTCTACGACGCGAAGCCCGTTGCGGGTGCTGATCTACCTGGCGGCACGGGCATGCGCTTTGATTGGACGCTGCTTGAGGGCCACGCGCACCCCTTGCCGTGGATTCTTGCTGGAGGGCTTGATCCGGCCAATGCGGGCGAAGCTGTAAGGATGACGCGCGCAGACTTTGTTGATGTGTCTTCGGGCGTTGAATCCAAACCCGGTATCAAGGATGTGGACAAGATCGCTGCATTCCTTAAAGCGACATCGCAATTATGACAGAACAGACCTCACTCCGTACCGGGCCCGACGCGCGCGGGCATTTTGGCCAATTTGGCGGGCGCTATGTCGCCGAAACCCTGATGCCGCTCATTCTTGAGCTTGAGCAAGAATATAGCCGCGCCAAGGCAGATCCTGCCTTCAAAGCGCAGTTTGACGATTTGCTCGCGCATTTTGTAGGCCGCCCGAGCCCTATGTACTTTGCAGAGCGGATGACGGAAGAGCTTGGTAAGGCGGCAGAGCCTGGCATGGGCGCGCAAATCTGGTTCAAGCGCGATGAGCTCAACCATACAGGCGCGCACAAGATCAACAATTGCGTCGGACAGATACTGCTTGCCATGCGCATGGGAAAAACGCGCATCATCGCCGAAACTGGCGCAGGTCAGCACGGGGTTGCGACGGCAACCGTCGCGGCGCGATTTGGCCTCCCCTGCGTCATTTTCATGGGTGCACGCGATATTGAACGGCAAGCGCCAAATGTGTTCCGCATGCGCCTATTGGGTGCCGAAGTCCGCAGCGTTGATAGCGGGTCACGCACGCTTAAGGACGCGATGAACGAGGCGCTGCGCGATTGGGTCGCCAATGTGCACGATACTTTTTACATCATCGGAACGGCGGCGGGTCCGCACCCCTATCCAGAGATCGTCCGAGATTTTCAGAGCGTTATCGGAACTGAAGCCCGCGCGCAAATCCTAGATCGCGCCGGAAAATTGCCTGATCTACTCGTCGCGGCCATCGGCGGCGGATCAAACGCCATTGGCCTCTTCCACCCTTTCCTCGACGATGCGAGCGTCAAAATGCTTGGCGTTGAGGCTGCGGGACACGGCCTCGACAAGAAACATGCGGCAAGCCTTGCTGGCGGGTTTCCTGGCATTCTTCACGGCAACAAGACGTATCTCCTTCAAGATGAAGATGGCCAGATTGATGAAGCGCATAGCATCTCAGCGGGCCTCGATTATCCGGGCATCGGCCCTGAACATGCTTGGCTCAAGGAAATCGGTCGCGTGATTTACGAAAGCGCGACCGACGATGAAGCGCTCGAAGGTTTCAAGCTTCTCTGCCGCACCGAAGGCATTATTCCAGCGCTTGAGCCCAGCCATGCTATTGCGGCTGTGGCGAGGCATGCGCCGCTCATGGGCAAGGATCAAATCATCCTCGCCAATCTCTGTGGGCGCGGCGACAAAGACATCTTTACCGTTGCTGAGGCGTTGGGGGTGGCAATATGACCCGCCTTACCGCCGCTTTTGATAAGGGCCGCCCGGCCCTCGTGACCTTTGTAACCGGAGGCGACCCGACCGCTTCGGATACCGCAGCTATCCTTGATGCGCTGGTTGAAGGCGGCGCGGATGTAATCGAGCTCGGCATGCCATTTACCGACCCAATGGCGGACGGCCCGGCCATTCAGCTCGCCAATTTGCGCAGTCTGGCGTCGGGTACGACAACCAAAGAC
The DNA here is from genome assembly GCA_041179365.1 of Pseudomonadota bacterium. GTDB lineage: Bacteria > Pseudomonadota > Alphaproteobacteria > Sphingomonadales > Sphingomonadaceae > Aquisediminimonas. The sequence goes on along the minus strand of JBEGTP010000307.1, from coordinate 4,244 downwards.
TTGCTCGCCATCGCCACTGGCTTTCGGGATCGCCATCGCGAAATCCCGCTGGTGCTGATGGGCTATGCTAATCCGATGACGGTACGCGGCGGCGATTGGTTTGCGGCGGCTTGCAAGGCAGCGGGCGTTGACGGCGTGATCTGCGTTGACTTGCCGCCCGAGGAGGATGCTGATCTCGGCCCCGCATTGCGCGCGGCGGGCGTTGATCTCATCCGCCTTGCGACGCCGACCACCGATGCGGCGCGCTTACCTTCGGTTCTCAACGGTGCCAGCGGCTTTGTCTATTATGTGTCGGTTGCCGGGATCACAGGGCTCCAGCAAGCGGCAACGGGCAATGTTCAAGAAGCCGTGCACCGCATTAAGCAATCGACTAACCTGCCCGTCGCGGTTGGTTTTGGTATTCGAACACCCGAGCAAGCCGCGGCCATTGGCGCGATTGCCGACGGCGTCGTTGTTGGCTCTGCTATCGTCGAGCTGGTTGGCGCACACGGTGCCGGAGCGGCTGGCCCAGTCCGCGCTTATGTGGCATCACTGCGCGACGCGCTGGACTCGGCACGAAAGGGATAAGCGATGAGCTGGTTTAACAAGGTCCGCAATGCACTCCCCTTTGCCGTGAAGCGCGAGACCGAAGAGACGCTCTGGCGAAAATGCCCAAGCTGCGCGCAAATGATCTTCATCAAGGAATATGAAGAGAATCTTTCCGTGTGCACCACCTGCAATCATCACGGTCGGATCGGAGCGAACGCCCGTTTTGCGCAGCTTTTTGACGATGTGAAATGGAGCGAGTTGCCAGCGCCCAAAGTCGCCGAAGACCCCCTCAAATTCCGCGATTCAAAGCGCTATGTCGATCGGATAAAGGCAGCGCGCACGCAAACGGGCGATCAAGACGCGCTGCGCAACGCACGCGGAATGATTTGCCGCCACAAAGCCGTTCTTGGCGTGCAAGACTTTGCCTTCATGGGCGGATCGATGGGTATGGCCGTGGGCGACGCATTTGTTGCGGGCGTCCGCGCCGCGATTGCCGATCACGCGCCCTATATCATCTGTACCGCCGCAGGGGGCGCGCGGATGCAAGAAGGCATTCTCTCGCTCATGCAAATGCCGCGAACAACGGTCGCGATTGCAGAGCTGAAAGAAGCGGGGCTGCCCTACATCGTCATTTTGACCGATCCTACCACTGGCGGCGTCACGGCGAGCTATGCGATGCTTGGCGACATTCATATCGCTGAACCAAACGCGCTCATTGGCTTTGCAGGGCAGCGCGTCATCCAAAACACGATCCGCGAGAAATTGCCCGAAGGGTTTCAACGTGCCGAATATCTGCTTGATCACGGGATGATCGATATGGTGGTTGAGCGCAAGGATTTGAAGGACACACTCGCACGACTGCTTGGCTATTTGATGCCCGAAAGGCGTGCGGCCTAGCCTGACACATGGCCGACCACGCCCGTTCTGACGATCGTGCCGTGCAGGCGCAGCTTGATCGCTTTGCTCAGCTTTCGCCGGGCCGAGACATATTGGGGCTAGAGCGGATTGCCGCCCTTATGGCCGCGCTTGGTAATCCGCACCTTACATTGCCTCCGGTTTTTCACGTTGCAGGCACCAATGGAAAAGGCTCCACTTGCGCCTTTCTGCGCGCCGCAATTGAAGCCGCTGGTCTGACCGCCCATGCGTACACAAGTCCGCATCTTTGCCGGTTTAACGAGCGGATCAGGATCGCGGGTTCTCTTATTACCGATGAAGCCCTCGCCCCGCTGCTCTCCACGGTGCTCGATGCAGCGGAAGCCAATGCCATCGGCCCGAGTTTCTTTGAAGCGACGACGGCGGCGGCCCTTTTGGCCTTTTCACGCACGCCGGCAGACGTTGCCATTATCGAAGTCGGCCTCGGCGGGCGGCTTGACGCAACAAACATCATTGAAGCCCCGGCTGTGTGCGGAATCGCGCAATTGGGGATTGATCATCAATCCTTCTTGGGCAACGACGCTGTGACCATCGCGGGCGAAAAAGCTGGAATAGCGAAACGCGGCGTTCCGCTCGTTACGATGGACTATCCGGACAGCACCGCGAAAAAGGTCGCCGCCGTTGCGGGCGGAGTCGGCGCGCCTCTCATCATTCGCAAACAGGCTTGGGATTCAGCACCCTATGAGGGCAAGCTTCATTACCGCGACGAGGCGGGCAAGCTCTCAGTGCCGCTGCCGAGGCTCGCGGGCGACCATCAACAGCGCAACGCCGCGCTCGCGATTGCCATGATCCGTCACCAGAGCGCCGTAACGATCCCAGAAGCGGCACTCAAAGCTGCGATGGGCTGGACCGAATGGCCCGCGCGCATGCAACGATTATCGGCTGGCCCCTTGGCGACACTCGCGCCCGAGGGGAGCGAAATTTGGCTCGATGGCTGTCATAATCCTGCGGGAGCCGAGCTTGTCGCTGATTATATGCGCCAAACGCTCGCAGGAAGGCCACTGAGCCTCATTTGCGGCATTTTGGCCAACAAGGATGCTGCGGGCATCCTACACCCCTTCCTGCCCCTTATAGCGAGCCTTACGGCCATTCCGATTCCGGGGCATGATCACCACGCGCCTTCAGTGCTTGCCGCCATCGCAGGAACCAAGGGGCGGACGGCCCTTGCGGTCGACGCTGCAATGCGTCGCATCGATACGCCCGGTGTCGTGCTGATCATGGGCTCGCTCTATCTGGCGGGCGAAGTGCTCAAGACGAATGATCAACTGCCGGATTAGCGCGCGAGACTCTGAGCCATTCGAGGCAGACGAACAGGACAGCGAAAAGCCCTGCTGCGGCTGTCCAGCGGAAAACAGGCGCATAACCGTAAACATCAAACCATTGTCCGGCCAACGCCCGCGCCATAGAACCAATGAGGAAAGTGAGCGAGGAGAGAAGCGCATATTGCACTGCCGTATATTTTTTGCTGACAATGCCCGAAACGTAAGCAACAAATGCGGCACCAGCAATGCCAGTTGAGATGTTCTCAAACGATATGGCCATCAACAAGCGGGTCATTTTTGCGTCATAGCCAAACCAGCCCGCAAGCGCATTGAAGCCGAGCGTATTGCCGACCATATCAATATAGGTGCCACCTTCAGCGAGGTCAGCATAGATGAAATTGCCCAAGATGGGTAAGATCGCGCCAACCAGCATCGTCGGCAATCGTCCGATCCGCGCAAACAAATAGCCCGCGAAACTGACGCCGATCATCGTCATGATGATCCCAAAAAGCTTTGAGGCAAAAGCGACCTGATCTTTCGTGTAATGCAGATAATCAAGATAAAATGGGAAGGCAAAGCTGCCCCAAATATTGAAAACCATGCTGTACGTGAGGATCATTCCGAAAATGATCAGTACCCCCCAACCCAGTCGTCCGGCGAGCTCAGCCAGCGGCGCAACAAGGGCACCATAAAGGTGGTTCATTACCGTTCGGACAGGCGAGATTGTTGTGTCAGCCTGCGCCTGAACATTGTGTCCACGGGCCTTCATCCAGTTCATCGTAGCGGCGACGATGAGGGGAATTAGCACAGTGGCAACAACAATCCACGGACCCGTATATTTCATGAAATCGCTGGCGACCGGCGGCTTTACGCCCGGCATTTGCTGCCCCAGAACACTTGTCATAAACCGGGCAATGGATGAGATTGCCCATAGCCAGCTTATCCCGACAATCGACAATGCAAAACCGCGCACGCGCGGATCAATCTGCCCGGCTTCCGCCAGCTCCGCTTGAAGCGCACCGACTGGGGGGCGTTCCGTATCGGGAGCCCGCAGCGAAATGATCGCCAGGATGACAATGATACCGGCCATCAGCAGGTAAACAGTGTTCCAGCTCATTCGCGCAGCCAGAACGAGCGCGAACGCGCCGCCGACAATTGCCGCCATGCGGTAGCCAAATTGGTAGATGGGGGAGAGCAACTCCACCGGGGTTTGCTCATCCGCAACATCAATCCGCCAAGCATCGACCGCGACATCCTGAGTTGCCGAAGCCAGAGCCGCGATCACCGCAAGGATGGCAAACCAGCCCATATCTGTCACAGGATTCAGTCGCGACAGCACTGCAAACGCAACGACCATCACGATTTGGCACAGAAAAATCCAGCTTTTGCGCCTGCCCAGTGCATTCAAAACTGGCAGCTCCATCCGGTCAACTAAAGGCGACCAGAGGAATTTGAATGAATAGGCAAGGCCTATCCAGCTTAAAACGCCAATTGTCGCAAGCTTGATACCGACTTCGCCCA
>JBEGTP010000306.1:0-3701 GCA_041179365.1 Pseudomonadota bacterium | reverse complement strand
GGCGAATTGGACGCCCAAGATGATCGAAAAATTCACAGCCCTGCGGGGTTATGATCCCGTGCCTTGGCTGCCAGCACTGACCGGAACAATCATCGGTTCGCGCGCGCAAAGCGACAAATTCCTTTATGACTATAGGCGAACGCTCGCTGACCTAATGGCGAGCGAGCATTATGGCACAGTGGCGACGGTTGCGCATGAAAACGGGCTGAAGGTATACGGCGAAGCACTTGAAGATCATCGCCCGAGCCTCGGCGATGATATGGCGATGCGCAGTCACGCAGATGTTCCTATGGCGGCGCTGTGGACATACGGTCGCAAAAATGGCCCGAGGCTCTCTTACGTTGCTGATATGAAGGGCGCAGCTTCGGTTGCTCATCTTTATGGGCAAAACCTTGTTGCGGCTGAATCGATGACGGCCGCGATGAGCCCTTGGGCATTTGCACCTTCAGACCTGAAGCGGATCATTGATCTTGAGTTTGCAAACGGGATCAACCGGCCCGTTGTACACACATCGGTGCATCAACCCGTTGATGACAAAGTGCCGGGCCTTTCGCTCTTTATCTTTGGCCAATATTTTAATCGCCACGAGACTTGGGCAGAAATGGCCAAGCCTTGGGTCGATTATATGGCGCGCAACAGCTATATGTTACAGCAAGGCCGAGACGCCTCTGATGTCGCCTATTTCTACGGCGAGGAAGCGCCGCTAACCGGTCTCTATGGTGACAAGAGCATTTCCGATGCGCCAACGCATTACGGCTATGATTTCGTAAATGTGGACGCGCTGATGACGGTGCTATCGGTGCAAGACGGCGACCTCGTGGCGGACAGCGGCGCGCGGTACAAGCTGCTCTATCTCGGCGGTAGTAGTGCCAAGATGACAGTGCCAACGCTGCGCCGGCTGGCAGAATTGGTTGATGCCGGTGCAACGATTGTCGGTAACGCCCCAGAGCGCTCGCCAAGTCAGGCTGATGACCCAGCCGCGTTTGCGTCGCTCGTGTCAAATCTGTGGGGTAATGGCAGCCACGGCAAGGGCAGGGTGATTGCGGGAACGAATGTAGAAGCCGCGCTAGCGTCTGTCGGCGTATTGCCAGATTTTCGCACCAATGCGCGCGCCGATAGCGAAATTCTGTTTCTCCACCGAAAGCTCGCAGATGGCGACGCCTATTTCATCAACAACCGCAAAGACCAGCGCGAAACGATCGAAGCGCGGTTCCGCATAACCGGCAAACGTCCTGAGATTTGGCACGCCGATACGGGGAAGAGCGAACCCGTTTCCTACCGCATCGAAAATGGCGAAACGATTGTGCCGCTCGAAATGGGGAGCGATGAAGCGTTCTTTGTCGTTTTCCAAAAAACGGCAACGGCGCAATCCGCCTTGGTGACGAAGCCGGTGTGGTCAGTGGCGGGAAGCCTTGATGGTAGATGGAGTGTTGCGTTCCAGCCCGGACGTGGTGCTCCAGCTATGGCCACTTTTGCAAAAGCGCAGTCGCTCACTGAAAGCGCTGATCCCGGAGTAAAATATTTCTCGGGAACATCGGCTTGGTCGTCAACTTTTGCGACGCCTAAAGGCTGGAAGAAGGGCGCGCCGCTCATGCTTGATCTCGGCGCGGTGGGCGATGTTGCCGAAGTGCGGATCAACGGCGTCTATGTTGGGACGACGTGGAAGGCACCCTATGCGCTCGATATAGCTGCTGCAACAAAGCCGGGGAAAAACGCAGTCGAGGTCCGCGTCGCAAACCTGTGGGTCAACCGCCTGATCGGCGACAAGCAACCCGGCGCAAAGCCGATTACATTTACCGCATCGCCGACATACGTCGCGGGCGCGCCGCTGCGGCCTGCGGGGTTGATCGGGCCTGTCACGCTTAAGGTTCGCATGAAATAGGAAGCGACTATTTGTTGACAGCCGCCATCATCGCGGCGGGGTAGCGCGCACCTTCAATGGTGATTGACGCCGCCGCCGTTTCGATACGCGCAAGGTCGTCTGTGGTGAGCGCGAGATTTGCAGCCGCAGTATTTTCGACCATCCGGTGCAATTTGGTCGTACCGGGAATGGGAACAATCCAAGGCTTTTGCGCGAGCAACCAAGCGAGGGCAACCTGTCCTGGTGTCGCACCCATAGTGTCAGCGATTTCGGTCAGGAGCCGAACGAGCGCCAAATTATGGGCGCGCGCTTCGGGACTAAACCGAGGTATGGATTGACGAATATCGCCTGTGGCAAATTGCTTTTCAGTGTCGATTGTTCCTGTGAGGAATCCCTTGCCCAATGGGCTGAAGGGCACAAAGCCGATCCCCAGTTCCTCTAGTGTTGGCAAAATATCTGTCTCAACGTCGCGGAACCACAACGAATATTCGCTTTGCAATGCGGCGACCGGCTGGACGGCATGGGCGGCGCGGATCGTGGCGCTGCTGGCTTCTGACAGACCAAAATGTTTAACTTTACCCTCGGCGATCAAATCCTTGACGGTGCCAGCGACGTCCTCAATCGGCACATTGGGATCAACGCGGTGCTGATAAAAAAGATCAATGGCCTCGACACGAAGGCGCTTGAGGGAGGCTTCAGCCACTTGACGGATACGCTCGGGGCGGCTGTTCATCCCCGTGAATCCAGAAGTGCCATCTTCATTTAACTGAAAGCCAAATTTTGTCGCGATTGTAACGTGGCCCTTGAACGGCTCTAGCGCTTCACCGAGCAACGTCTCGTTGCTGAATGGACCGTAGACCTCCGCTGTATCAAAAAAGGTCACGCCCATCTCCGCGGCGCGGCGCAAAATGGTTACAGCGTCGTCATGGGTCACAGGGCTGGTCCCGATATAGCCAAAACTCATCCCCATGCAGCCAAAGCCCATGGCGGAAACGGAAAGGCCATTTTTTCCGAGAGTACGCGTTTGCATGATGTTTATCCTTGCATGAAAGTGATGTCACGCGGCCAGCATGGCCTTCACATAGTCGGGCCGGAGCGGAATACGGCGCGCGGGTTTTCCAGTCGCGTCAAAAAAAGCTGCCGCGATGGCAGGAGCGGCCAAGGCGTTCGCGCTTTCGGAGCCTTGGCCGTAAATGCTCGCCTCAGTGTTGCCTGCGATCACGACCTTCAGTTCGGGCATCTCCGCCATCGTCAAGATCGGATAGCTTGACCAGTCCGCCGAAGTGACCGCGCCCTCATCAAACTGCACTTCCTCATGCAATGCTTGGCTGACACCCATCAGGCAACCGGCTTGGATCTGGCGTTTGAGCTGGAGCGGGTTCACGACAATGCCGGGATCCGCGATAATAGTAATTCGTTCGACCTGCACCACGCCTGTTGACGGTGTGACGGAGATTTGCGCGGCGCAGGCCCAATAACCATTGTCACGCAGCATGATTGACACGCCCTGTCCGCGCACCGCCGCGTTGCCCTTAGGGCTGGCCTTGGGCGCCGGCGAGGGCCGCGTGACCCAGCCGGATTCGGCGCGCAACCGGGTGAGAATCGCCTTGAACCGTTCGTCCTCCACATGATCGAGCCGGAACTGGAGCGGATCTTTCCCCGCGAGCGCAGCGGCCTCGCTGATCGCGATTTCGCGCGGGAAATTCTGCTGAAACTGGATCGGCGTTCGCATCGAATGATCGCGCAGGCCCACAGCGATCGGCGAGGCTTTTTCGCCGAGCTGATATGTGCCGTGTCCTTGCTCCTGCACATTGGCCACGGTGCCATACACCCATATGTC
>JBEGTP010000305.1:0-3087 GCA_041179365.1 Pseudomonadota bacterium | reverse complement strand
ACTTTGTGGCTTTGCGCACTTGATGGAACCAAACACCTGCGGTAAACCTGCGTTGCGGCTTTACCTCCATGCCTTTCGCCAAGCTAAACAGGTCTAATCATTTCAATTCGATATCCCCATTTGGGCTGCGTGTAATTGGCGAACGATCCTGCCCAAGAATGGAGCTAGCGATGTTTAGTCTTATCCTTTCAGAATCAAATATGAAGTTCCTCAAAGGCAAGTTGATGCAGGATCACGGTATGGGTTCTGCTCACGCTAGTGAGGCGATAGCAGCACTTTGCGACTTTAACACCAATATCGCGTTAAAAACTGAGCTTGCACGACATGATCGTTCTCCCGTTGCAAATCTTTACAAGGACAGGTTTTGTGAGAGGCTTCTAGGTCTGGGGTATCAAAATTTCGACCACGATGAGTTTTTTGGAAAATTTTACTCGCTCAAATTTCAAGACTCTATGTGGTTAGCACATCAAAATGGAGACAGGAACCTCAGAGACGGGTGGTATGGCGTATGCCAACGGCAACGTCTTCCTTGTATCACTATTTCCAAGCGCCGAAAATATTGCAAGTTGGAATGGGACTGCATTTCGATTGACCCGGATAATGAGGCCCACATCAGAGGCGCGCATGGTGAGCAGCTGGTTGGAATCCTTCTCAACCTTTACCGTGCTGTGGCACGGGGGCATGATTTGAAATCCATGTTCGATGGCAGTTCATTTTACGGAACGATTGATAATCTGTCCGAGGAGTCGGCATATAGAATTGCCAGTTATTTTTTCTGGTTTCTGTCGCCATGGAAAATTGCGGCTCGAGGTCAGCGGTAATTCTCATTTCCACTCAATGGTCCCCGGCGGCAATTGCGCGTCGATCAGATATTTCATTCCGCCGCGAGGACGATGGGATGATCTGCGACGCTGGCCGCATAGGCGAGGCAGGCGCGGATATCTTCGAGGGCGACATAAGGATAGTCGGCGACAATCTCGCCTTCGCTTGCCCCGTCGGCCAGCATTACGAGAATGTCGCTCACCCGCACGCGCGTTCCGGCGACAGTCGGGCGACCGCCACAGATGGCGTGGTCAATCGCAATACGAGGATAGCCTGCAAGCGTCATTCAGACAGAATATGCGGAAAGCATGCCAGTTACAAGCCTCTCTCCCAATCAATCATCCCCTGCTGTTTGCTGGTGCATTCCAAATTCGCTGGACGGCTGTCAGCCGAACCAAGCCCCACCAGCCTCATTTATAATGCTCCCGCCGATCCCCAAAATCGCGCACGCGTTTGCGCCAGGCGCGGTAACTGCCAGTCTTCAATGTGGACCGCATGATCGCTTTCACTTGATCGGGGGTGACGCCGTGTTGGGTCATAATTGTCGCAAAGCTGATATGATCAGAAAGCGCCATCTCAATGATTTCACTGGTTTGCGCGGCCGTTAGCTCAATCGATTTAGGCACTGCTTTGCTCAGCGATCACTCCCACTCAATTGTCCCCGGTGGCTTGCTGGTATAATCATAGACCACCCGGTTGATGCCTTTGACCTCGTTGATGATCCGGGTGCTGACCCTGCTGAGGAACGCGCTTTCAAACGGGTAGATATCCGCCGTCATCCCGTCCGTGCTCGTCACGGCTCGTAGCGCGCAGACACAGTCATAGGTCCGGTGATCGCCCATCACGCCGACGGTGCGTACCGGGAGCAGCACCGCAAAGGCTTGCCAGATGTCATCATATAGCCCGCTTTTCCGGATTTCATCGAGATACACCGCGTCGGCCAGCCGCAGGATATCGCAGCGGTCTTTGGTCACTTCGCCGGGGATACGGATCGCGAGGCCGGGGCCGGGGAAAGGGTGCCTGCCAACGAAGGCGGGATCTAACCCAAGCTCCTTGCCCAACACGCGGACTTCATCCTTGAACAATTCGCGCAGCGGCTCGACGAGCTGCATGTTCATCCGCGCGGGGAGCCCGCCGACATTGTGGTGGCTCTTGATCGTGACGCTCGGCCCGCCGGTGAAGGAGACGCTCTCGATCACGTCGGGATAAAGCGTGCCCTGCGCCAGAAAATCTGCCCCGCCGATCTTCTTTGCCTCTTCTTCAAACACATTGATAAACTCGCCACCAATGAATTTGCGCTTCTTCTCGGGGTCCGTCACGCCCGCGAGGCCCGCCATAAAGCGCTCTTCGGCGTCCACCACGACGAGCGGAATATGGTAGTGCTCGCGAAACAAGGTTTCGACTTGCTCGCGCTCATTCATCCGCAGCAAGCCGTGATCGACGAAGACACAGGTCAGCTGATCGCCAATGGCCTCATGAATGAGGATCGCAGCAACCGAACTATCGACCCCGCCCGAGAGCCCGCAGATCACGCGCCCTGCCCCCACTTGCGCGCGGATTTCGGCGATCTTGGTCGAGCGGAACTCGGCCATCGTCCAATCACCGGCAAGGCCGCAAATTTTATGGACAAAGTTTGAGAGCAATTGCGCGCCGTCTGGCGTGTGAACGACCTCGGGGTGGAACATCGTCGTGTAATATTTCCGCGCTTCATTGACGCAGATCGCGAACGGCGCGTTGGGTGAGGTGCCGATGACTTCGAATCCCTCGGGGGCCACTGTTACGCGGTCGCCGTGGCTCATCCACACAGGATATTTTTCGCCGACTTGCCAGATGCCCTCAAAGAGCGGGCTGGATTTTAGAATTTCAACATCGGCGCGACCGAACTCTGCCGCGTGTCCGCCCTCAACGGTGCCGCCAAGCTGCGCGCAAAGGGTTTGCTGACCGTAACAAATCGCAAGGATCGGCAGCCCGCTTTCAAACACGCAGTCTGGCGCGCGGGGGGAGCCATCATCGGTGACGGAGGCCGGGCCGCCTGAAAGAATAATGCCCTTAGGCTGCATTCGCGCGAAAGCTTCCGCCGCTGAATTAAACGGCGCGATCTCGGAATAGACGCCCGCTTCGCGCACACGCCGCGCGATAAGCTGGGTCACTTGGCTACCGAAATCGACGATCAGGATGGAATCACTGGGCTGCGTGTTGTTGAAAGAGTCTGGCATTCCCCGCCGATAAGAGCGCGCGCCGAGCGAGTCCAGCACGCGATAGCGA
>JBEGTP010000304.1:0-5170 GCA_041179365.1 Pseudomonadota bacterium | reverse complement strand
TCTGTGCGAATAAGGCAGCCATTGGAAATGTCGTGCAGCAGGCAAGCGAGAATAATCTTTTCCTCTTGCCCGTCATCCAAAGCACGTTTCGCACTGGCAAGCAGGTGCCGCACCGTGACGTCGGTGAAGCGGAGCTTGAAGAAGTCGAGCAATTTTGGCCGCGTAGGCATACGGGGCAAGGCCGGATTGTCCCCCATCATCGCAACCGTTGTCTCGTTAAATTTCTGCATCATCGCCATCTCATCGAAGCGATGGTCTGTGCCCACTTCGCCGACGGGCGCAGGGCGGATGAGCCGCGTTCGGCCCGCTTGTGGCCAATCTTCGTGTTCGGGAGTGCACATAGTCAAGACTTAGCAGACAATGCCGCGCGAGCCTATCCTGCGCGTCGCCTATCGAACAAAAACCATCCGACGGACATCCTCGACGCCCCCATTGGTTTGCGCCTGCAAAACTCTAAGCGATCGCGTAGGGCACAATGCTTCTATGGTCAGGATCAACGATGATGTCTCGGTCACTCGGCGGGAAGGCGCGCTGATCACAGTCTGGGCGCGGGCAAATGCGGCAAGAAACGCCGATCCGTGTTGCCGCAGCGGGGGACGCCAAGGCCAATCCGTCAGCGTAGACAAATTCGCGCGCGTGTTCGGCTTCGCACCCGAGCGCGACAGCATAGCGGCGAGGAGCGCGGTCAAACGATCCAGACGGTTTGACCAAACCTTTGGCCATAGAGACATAGCGAACACCGTCCGGCGTCTCTGCCAGTTGAACAAGAATGCGGTCAGGGATCGCGACGGCTTCGTGAACGATCCACAAGGGGCAAGCCCCGCCAAAGCGTGCAAATTGGAAACGCGTGGCTGAATGGCGCTTGGTGATATTCCCCGCCATATCGACCCGGCAAAAGAAAAAGGGCACGCCGCGCATTTGCGGCCTTTGCAGCGTGGAGAGCCGGTGGCAGGCCTGTTCGAAACTAACCCCAAAAATTTGACGCAACCGATCAATATCGTGCCGCACTGCGCGGGCTTCCTCGCGGAACCGGGCATATGGCATGAGCAATGCGCCCGCCGCATAATTGGCAAGGCCCATGAAGAGCAATTGGCGCGCCGCTGTCGTTTTTAAGAGCGCGCCGTCGATAATCAGCGAAATCTCCTCCTTGAGCGCAAGCGACACGAGCTGATACGCCAATTGGAACATTTGGCTTTCGGTGGGCTGGCTTTGATCGATGATCAGGTTCCCCAGTGCCGCATCAAAATCTCTCAAGCCCGCGGTCATTCGGTGCAGAATGGAGATGCTAAGGGACTCGCGTAAATAGCGTTCGATAGCGTCTAGGCTGGGTGAGAGCCCAGATCCGTGAATTTTCCTGGCAAGCGCCTCTGCCGCGCGGTCCAGCGTATCAACATAGTTTCCCGTATTGTGGAACCAATCGCGGACCTCTTCCCAAGGCAGGCGACTTCCACCCCTATTGTCGGCTGACATCGCTTCATCAATGATTTGCAGGCGTTGGCCGGTATGGAGATAGGCCGCATGGAGCGCCACAAACTGGTCGGCGAGGGCCGGTTGTTGCTCGGCGAAGCGCGCAAGCTGTTCGACGCTGAGCGGCGTGCTAAATAAGGGATCAGCAGCAGCCTCACGAAGCGCCGCAAAGCGCCGCGTCGCGCTGTCTTCCTCAAAGGCACTCCAATCGAGCGAAAAGTGCTGCGCGAGCTTTGCGAGCACAGGGGCCGTCAACGGGCGATCATCATGTTCCAATTGTGACAGATAGGAAACACTGATCCCGAGCATCTGGGCCATTTCTGATTGGTTGAGAGCGCGGCTGCTTCGTAAGGTCTTGATACGATCTCCGGCAAAAATGCGTCGCTTTTTTAGCACGAAAGGAAAATTCCTATTGACAGCGTGACGCTGATGGGATAGAGTTTTGCACAGTCGAAAAGTGCGAATCGCGCTTTGGCCATCGTTCCATCCATTTCATTGCCCTTCCCAACAGCGTCGCTATGCGCGCCTACAGCATTTTGCAAACTCCAACTTCGCAATTTTGCAATTTCACATTTGCATTTTCGCCAATTTCTCGGCACCCAGTTTAATCTATCGGGAGGGGATTCCATGTCATCCAACATTGCTGAGCTTGAAAGTCGCCGCGCTGCTGCGCGTATCGGCGGGGGGCAAAAGCGGATCGACACACAGCACGCCAAAGGCCGGCTGACCGCGCGCGAGCGACTTCACATCCTGCTCGACGAAGGCTCGTTTGAAGAGCTCGACATGTATGTTGAGCATAATTGCACCGATTTCGGGATGCAGGATACGATCATTCCCGGTGATAGCGTGGTCACGGGTAGCGGCACGATTAATGGGCGGCTGGTGTATGTTTACAGCCAGGACTTCACTGTGTTTGGCGGGTCACTCTCCGAAGCGCACGCCAAGAAGATCTGCAAAGTGATGGATAACGCGATGAAGGTCGGTGCGCCGATCATTGGCCTCAATGACAGCGGCGGCGCGCGTATTCAGGAGGGCGTTGCGTCGCTGGGCGGCTATGCCGAGGTGTTCCAGCGCAATGTGCTCGCGAGCGGCGTTATTCCGCAAATCAGCCTCATCATGGGGCCGTGCGCGGGCGGGGCGGTATATTCCCCGGCGATGACGGACTTCATCTTCATGGTCAAAGACAGCAGCTATATGTTTGTTACCGGGCCAGATGTTGTCAAAACCGTCACCAATGAAATCGTGACGCAGGAAGAGCTGGGCGGCGCGATTACGCATACCAGCAAATCGGGCGTGGCCGACAATGCGTTTGAAAATGACATTGAGGCGCTGCTCGCGGCGCGGGATTTCTTTGACTTCCTGCCTGAGAACAACCGCGCGCCGGTGCCGGAGCGCCCCACGGCGGACGCGTGGGACCGATCGGAGCCCAGCCTCGACATGCTGATCCCCGCCAATGCCAATCAGCCTTATGATATGCATGAAGTAATCAAGAAGACGGTTGATGAGGGCGATTTCTTTGAAGTGCAGCCGACCCATGCGGGGAACATCATCATCGGCTTTGGCCGGATTGAAGGACGGACGATTGGCGTGGTCGCGAACCAGCCGATGGTGCTGGCAGGGTGCCTTGACATTAATTCATCGAAGAAAGCCGCGCGGTTCGTGCGGTTTTGTGACGCGTTTGAAATTCCGATCGTGACGTTCGTCGATGTGCCGGGTTTCTTGCCGGGGGTTGGGCAGGAGCATAACGGCATCATCAAACACGGCGCGAAATTGCTCTTCGCTTATGCCGAGGCGACCGTGCCCAAGATCACAATCATCACGCGTAAGGCATACGGCGGCGCGTATGACGTGATGGCGAGCAAGCATCTGCGCGGCGATTTGAACTATGCTTGGCCAACGGCGGAAATCGCGGTGATGGGCGCGAAGGGCGCGGTGGAGATTATCTTCCGTGGCCTTTCAGGCGACGAGCAAGCGGAGAAGGTGGCAGAATATGAAGACCGCTTCGCCAACCCTTTCGTCGCGGCGAGCAAGGGGTTCATCGACGAAGTGATCTACCCGCATTCAACGCGACGTCGGATTGCCTTGGGGTTGAGAAAATTGCGAAACAAGGCGCTGGAGAATCCTTGGAAGAAGCATGACAATATTCCTTTGTGAGGTGAGGCATGCGGACAGCTAAAGAATTTAAAACGGAGCTTTTGAGCGTCGCAAGGACACCTGAGCCGGGCTACGGGGGAAACGTGTCGCCAGCGGCAAAGATGTTTTCAAGCTTGGCTTCGCATAGTGAAATGCTGGAATTTGAATTAGCGATTCAGTCGCTGCTTGAATCGAGCGATCTTGAGCATCGCAAATGGGCTGTAAATCTCTGCCTTGGATTCATCACATTTCGTGATGCGATTGCTTGGCCGAAATATGACAAGGGCGAATAGGATGAAACCAGGCCGTCTCAACCATATCGGCGTTGCAACGCTTGCATCAATCCTGACAAAACATTATAATGACCTTATAATGTAAAGGAGTCCACGCCCATGCAAACCGCGAAATCACTTCAAACCGAACGTGTAACCTTTCTCACCAGCCGCGATCATAAGAAGGCGCTGGATGCCTATGCGTCGAAAAGCGGCCAGTCGGTCGGCAATGTCGTGCGCGAGGCTACTGTGCGTTATTTGGCGCAGCCGCCGTCGGATGAAGAGGAAGCACTTGCTCTCCTGGCGGAGGAACTGAACGAGGCTGCTCCGCGCATACAGGCCTCGCTCGACCGCGCTTCATCAAAGCTGCAGATTCTGCACGAGGAAATGGACAAATTTCTGCGTGAAAAGGGAATACGAAAATGAGCGCGCTTGGCGATGTGCTGACAGGCATCAAGAAAATCCTGCTGGTCGAGGAAACTGTGGCCCGGCTCGAACGTGATATTGAACGGGTGGCCGATGATCTTCGTGGAACGCGGGACTATGCCGAATCGATTGATGGCCGCGTCAAAAGACTTGAGGGCTTCATCGAAGGTGTGACGGCGGCCTCGGGCGGACCAGCGCGACTATCAAGGGACTGAACAACATGAAACTAGGCCGCCTCAACCATATTGGCATCGCAACGCCCTCCATTGCCGCCAGCATCGTGCATTACCGCGACGTGCTCGGGGCAACCAAAATCCATGAACCGTTCGATCTGCCTGACCAAGGCGTAAAGGTGTGCTTCGTCGATACGCCTGGCGCGGCCGGTGCGCTCAACGGCACGCAAATTGAGCTGGTCGAGCCGCTCCCCGGCAACACATCCATCGCGTCGTTCCTTGAAAAGAACCCGCTCGGGGGCCAGCATCATATGTGCTACGAAGTGCCCGATATTCACGCCGCTAAGTCCGCATTCGAAGCGCTCGGTAAGCGCGTGTTGGGTGATCCAAGGATAGGTGCGCACGGCACGCTGATCTTCTTCGTGCACCCTAAAGATATGGGCGGGGTGCTCACTGAAATTATGGAAACGCCAAAGGAAGCGCATTGACCTCCTTCGTGCCTTCGTTGCTTCGTGGGAGCGAGTTTTTCTCACGAAGAAGCGAAGAAACGAAAGTTAAGTAAAAAATCAGGAGAATTTATGACCTACGAAACCATCACAATCGACGTGGCCGATCAGATCGCCACCATCACGCTCAACCGGCCTGAGCGGATGAATGCCTGCTCGCTCGATATGGCGGGCGAGATCAATGATGCGCTGG
>JBEGTP010000303.1:0-6499 GCA_041179365.1 Pseudomonadota bacterium | reverse complement strand
GATCAATGGCCAAAGAACATCCCCTCAATCCCGCCAGATTGTGGATGTTTCCGGCGCTTTATGCACTTATCGCGGGTGTTCTCGTTTTTGCTTATCCGCCCATATTGATGGGGTGGCTTTGTGCTGGCGTCGGGCTTCTTTTGGGTGTCGGTCTTGGATGACAGCGGCCAAGCCCTTCACCTTTGAAGGGGCGGGCGAAGCCAAGCGCTTTGCCCCAGCAACGCAGAGGAACGCGGCGGCAATTGTCGATGTTCTGGCGGGTGTCCTTCCTGCGCGTGGGACAGTCCTTGAAATTGCCAGCGGCACTGGCGAACATGTGGTTCATTTTGCGGCGGCCTTCCCTCACTTAAATTGGCAGCCAAGCGATTTTGATACGGTGGGGCTTGCCTCTATTGCTGCATGGCGCGCGGAGGCGGGGCTGACGAACATCGCATCGCCGGTGCAAATTGACGCGAGCAGCACTGGCTGGCCCATCGATCAGGCCGACGCAATTCTCTGCATCAATATGATCCACATTTCACCTTGGGCTACGACTGAAGGTTTGATGGCAGGGGCCGCGCGCCTCTTAAGAAAAGGGGCGCCGCTCTTTCTGTACGGACCTTATTATGAGAAGGGGGTAGAGGCTGCGCCGAGCAATTCTGCCTTTGATGCCTCACTCAAGTCTCGCAATCCAGAATGGGGTCTGCGCGAGGTCGATGTGGTCCGCGCCCTTGCTTTGCGCCACGGCCTGTCTTTTGAAGCGCGGTCGGTCATGCCGGCGAACAATCTGTCCCTGATTTTCCGGAAGACATAGCGCAGGTCTTTTCCCTGCGATCCCAAAGCCGCGCAATTGCGTCGAAAGAGACGAAAGAGACGCTACCTTAAGTAAAAGGAAAACAGCGATCGCGCGGGCCGTGCGCGTGGTTGCCTCAGAGGCCCGCAGGCGAATTTAAAAATGAGAAAGAGCCCCACAGGGGAAGCAAATAAATTCCAACAGTTCAAGGAAAACGTTTGAACAGGCTCGATCACCCTCCACCCGCCTCGGCGTTGGAGGATTTTGGCCCGTCTTTCTGCGACAGGTTACTATTAGGTCGAAGCCGTCCCTTTGCGGAAGAGGATGCGGTCTTCCTCAGCAAAGCCGCGCGTCCAGAT
This sequence comes from Pseudomonadota bacterium, assembly GCA_041179365.1. Classification (GTDB taxonomy): domain Bacteria; phylum Pseudomonadota; class Alphaproteobacteria; order Sphingomonadales; family Sphingomonadaceae; genus Aquisediminimonas. Next base: position 5,368 of record JBEGTP010000303.1, on the reverse strand, counting down.
GAGCCAAGAATAGGTGCCGAGCATTGCGGGAATGCCAAAGGCGAGCTCGATCCATTCGGGTAGCTGTAAAGCAATACCCCCGACAACAATCGCCACACCTGCTGCAACGACGAGCGGCCAACGCCAGATCGAAACACGCGCAGCAAGAACGCGCCGGGCGAGCCGCGCCTTTAAGTAAGACCCTGTACCGAGCGCGACAGCAAGGGCCGCCGCAACGCCTGCCGCTTGATAGAGCTCATCATAGCCCTGCATGCGGAGCGCCAAGACAAAGGCCACCGAAAGCGCGACCTGCAACGCAATCACAAGGACCGACAACCACATGTTGTTATGCCGTGCGACATAGACGAGTGCGGCCTCGCTCACCACAGCACCCGACGCCAAAACTTCGGCGAGCAAGAGGAACGCGAGCGCGCCATTGCCAGCGACAAAGTCTCGCGCGGGGCCAATCAACCCCATGAGAGCTTCGCCCGGAATGCCAAGCGCGAGGGCGATGCCAATTTGCGCGGCCAAAATCCAAAAGCCAACCTGACTAATCTGCCGCGCGACGGCGGGGCGATCTCCTTCTTCCAGCTTCTTGGTGATGACAGGGCCCAGAACAGGATCAAAGCTGGATTTGAGTTTTTGCGGCAGCGACGCCAATTGTTGCGCAACCCAATAGATGCCAACCGTTGCGGGAGAGACGAAGAGTCCGAGTATCGCAATGTCGAGCCGCCGCGTTCCCCATTCAATCGCGTCAGCTGCGGCGAGCGGCATATTGTGGCGGGCCAGTGCATAGAGCGCTGCCGGTTTGGGCTTCCAATCGCGCGGGAGGCCGTAAGTCTTGAGAAAAGGGAGGATCGAAGCAATCAGCGCCGCCGCTATCGAAAGCGCATAGGCCGCAAGCATGCCATCTGAGGGAATGATCGGCCAAAGCAAGATTGCGGCAAGACTGATTGTCCAAGGCTCAACAATCGCCCTAGCAGTAACAGTCGCCCCCACGTTCAGCCGAAACGCCAAAGCCGCCAGCAAAATGTCGGTCGCTGCAAAGCCCGGGATGACGAGCGGCATCAGATAATCGAGCGGCTTAATGATGCTATTGGGAAACATGATCTGGGGGAAGATCATCAAGACGATGGTTGGGATTAACGTCGCGCCGATGACGAGCAAAAGACCGTCCCACGCGCCATTCTCTTTGCCATCGCCTGACAAATGCAGCGCAAGCCCGCGCTTCAAACCGAGCGTAGCGATCTGCGCAGCGAACTCGACGATGACGATGGCATAGGCGAGCCGACCAATTTGTTCCGCACCGTACCAATGCCCACCAACGATCAGGAAGGGGATGCGGGCAATGAGCCTCAGGAAAAAGCCGATCACATTCGTCCGGCCACCCTTGGCGAGGGTTTGCAGATCTTCGTTTTGCGGCTCAGTTGACCTCAATGCGCTGCGCCCCAGCTTTTGCCGGTGCCAATCTCTACGCCGAGCGGCACATCAATTTTGACGAGGGGCTCTGCTGCTTCGGCCATCACCTTGCGGATGATTGGCGTTGCGGCGGCAACATCGCCTTCAGGAAGTTCAAAAACGAGTTCGTCATGAACTTGCAGCAGCATTCTGACATTTGGCAGGCCTGCTGCACAGAGTGCGGGCAACATACGGACCATCGCGCGCTTGATAATGTCTGCGCTGGTGCCCTGTATCGGCGCGTTAATCGCCGCGCGTTCGCTGCCTTGGCGCTCGGTCTGGTTTGGCGAGGTAATGCGCGTGAAGTGCGTCTTGCGACCAAAGAGCGTTTGCGTGAACCCCGTTTCGCGGGCTGATTGCAAGGTATTGCTGATATAGTGATTGATGCCGGGAAAACGCTCAAAATAGCGGTCAATCATGGCTTGCGCTTCATCGGCTTTGATCCCGAGACGCCCCGCAAGCCCCCAGCGCGAAATGCCGTAGAGCAGAGAAAAATTGATCGTTTTTGCCTTATTGCGGGTATCGGGATTAACCTCGCCAAAGAGCTCAAGCGCGGTCAGGCTGTGGATGTCCTCGCCCTTTTCAAAGGCTTCCTTGAGCGCGGGAACATCGGCCATGTGCGCCGCAAGTCGCAGCTCAACTTGGCTATAGTCGGCTGAAAGCAAGACATTGCCGGGCTCTGCGACAAACGCCTCGCGGATGCGGCGGCCCACTTCTGTGCGGATCGGGATGTTTTGCAGGTTGGGATCATTGGACGAGAGGCGACCGGTTTGTGCGCCGGTCAGGCTGTAGCTGGTATGGACGCGGCCCGTCGCCGGGTTGATCTGTTCTTGAAGGCTATCGGTGTAGGTCGATTTCAGCTTGGAGAGTTGTCGCCATTCGAGCACCTTGCCGGCAATCTCTGATCCACCCTCTGCAAGGCGCTCCAGCACGGTGACATCGGTTGAATAGTCGCCCGACTTACCCTTTTTGCCGCCCTTAAGGCCCATTTGGTTGAAGAGAATTTCGCCGAGCTGTTTGGGGCTGCCGACCGTAAAAGATGTGCCCGCGAGCGCGTGAATTTGGCCCTCAAGCGCGGTAATGCCGTCTCCGAATTCAGCGGACATCCGCGCAAGCTCGGCGCGGTCTACCTTTATACCTTCGCGTTCCATCTTTGCGAGCACAGGAATAAGGGGACGGTCAACGCGCTCATAAACGCGTGCGACGTTCTCGCGCGAAAGGCGCGGCTTAAAGAGATCCCAAAGGCGCAGTGTGACATCAGCATCTTCCGCGGCGTAGCGTGTGGCGTCTTTCAACGGCACTTGATTGAAGCGAAGGGCATTTTTGCCTGTGCCGCAAACGTCTTTAAACGCGATGCAGCTGTGTCCGAGGTAGAGGAGCGCGAGCTCGTCCATGCCGTGATTATGGCGGCCGGCATCAAGGTTAAAGCTCATCACCATCGTGTCATCGATGGGAGCAACTTCGAGCCCCACGCGGGTCAACACGTTGAGATCATATTTGATGTTGTGCCCAATCTTCATCACCGATGGATTAGCAAACAAGGGCTTGAGCCGCGACACGACGTCAGTGAGCGCAATTTGCGCCGGGTTTTCGGCAAACATATCGGTGCTGCCGTGCGCAAGCGGTATATAACAGGCCCGGCCCGGTGCTGTTGCTAAACTGATGCCGACGAGACCACCCGCGATGGAATCGAGCGCGTCGGTTTCTGTATCAACCGCGATAACGCCCGCTGCCGTGGCTTCTGCGATCCAAAGGTCGAGCGCATCGAGGCTCTGGACGCAGGCATAGGCATCGCGGTCAAACGGCGGCTGCTCGGCAACCGGCGCTACCGGGGCGGCGGGGATATGCGCGGTCTGATTGACCATTTTCATGGTATTATGATCAGCAGAAGGCGGCCCGCCGACTTTTGCGAGCAACGACTTGAAGCCGTGATGTTCCAGAAAATCGCGAAGGGGCGGCTCGGGGATTTGCTGGAGAAGAAGGCTTTCGAGTGGTTGCGGCAAAGCCGCGTCATCTTTGAGGGTCACCAAAACGCGCGAGAGCCGCGCCTGATCCGCAAAGGTGATGAGGTTTTCGCGCATCTTGGAGGGCTTCATGGCCTCAGCGGCACCAAGGACGGCCTCAAGAGAGCCAAATTCCTGCATGAGCTTGGTCGCGGTTTTGGGGCCAATCCCGGGAACGCCGGGGACATTGTCTGCACTATCGCCCATGAGCGCGAGAACATCGCCCAGCGCATCGGGGCTCACGCCGAATTTTTCAATGACCGCTTCGGGGCCAAGCCGAATGTTTTTCATCGTGTCGAGCATGTCAATTTTGCCGGGCTCAATGAGCTGCATCAAATCCTTATCGGAGGAGACGATGGTGACTTTCCATCCCGCGCGCACAGCAGCGACGGCATAGGAAGCAATGATGTCATCGGCTTCGAGGCCGATTTCTTCAATACAAGGCAATGAGAAAGCACGCGTCGCATCGCGGATCATTGGAAATTGCGGCACCAAATCTTCAGGCGCGGGCGGGCGGTGCGCTTTATAGGCCGGGTAAATATCATTGCGGAATGACTTGCCTGAGGCGTCAAGTATAACCGCCATATGCGTGGGGCCATCCGCCTTGTGCAAAGCATCAGCGAGCTTCCAGAGCATCGTGGTGTAGCCGTAAACAGCGCCGACGGGCTCTCCCCGGATGTTGGTGAGTGGCGGCAAGCGGTGATAGGCGCGAAAAATATAGCCCGAGCCGTCGACAAGATAGAGGTGGTTTTGGTCTCCCATCTGGCCCGTCTAGCGGCATAAGGCGCGTTGCAAAAGCCTAGCGCAAAAACATCTTAGCGCAGATGATAATTGCCGATGGCACCCGACACGCTTTGCATGAAAAATTGCCGCTCGGGGATTGGGCGCACCGTGTCTGCAATCTGCACGACAACAGCATAGACGGTGCCGTCTGGCGCAATCATCAGGCCGACATCATTATAGCCCGCTGTCCGCCCCTTCAAGTCTTGGCCGGTTCCCGTCTTGTGCAGAAATTGCCAACCGGCAGGAACGCCCGCGCGCAGGCGCTGCTTGCCCGTTTGCGAGTCTGACATCATGCCCAGCAATGTTCGCGTTGACTGTGGAGACAAGAGCTCGCCGCGCTGAAGGCGGATGAGCGCGCGCGCGATGCCGATTGGGGTTGCGCCGTCGATTGGGTCTGCGAGGTAACGATCCATCGCCGATTTGCGGTGATCAAACGACAGCTTGGCGCGCGCCTTTTCAAAATTTGTTTTGCCGCGATAATCTGATTTCCAAGGGATGCCCGCAGTATAGGCCTGCAAATGGGGCTCGCCCGATCCAAAACGAATGCCCGCCATTTGTTTTGCCGCCAACATGTCGCGAATGGCACTGGGGCCGCCAACGCGGCGGAGCAAAACATCGTTTGCTGTATTGTCGCTCTTGGTCATCGCTTCGGTCAAAAGCGCGCCAATCGTCGTATCATAGCCCTCGGCACCGACCAGCTGTTCAATCGGTTCATGAAAAAGCGTGAGATCGGCGTCGGTCACTTTCACGGGATCGTCTAGCCGAAGCCGCCCTTGGTCGACCGCCTGCATCACCGCGATGGCAACCCAAATTTTGGAAACACTTTGCTGGGGCATAAACTCGGTTCCGCGGTGAGCGATCAACCAGCTTCCATCAGCGCGCATGATCGCCACGCCGGCGCGGTCTGGAAAACGCGACCAGATTGCGGCGACGCCTTGCGCCATCGCTGGTGGTGGTGCGGCCGTATAGCGGGGTTCGACCGAGACGGGGGGGAGGACCGAAGGACGCGGCGCTGGAATGCGGCTGGTTTGCCGGGGTGGCGGCACATCCTGGGCAGGCACACAGGCGGAGAGTCCGAATGCCAACGCAACAAGCGGCGAAACACGCACCCAAGCCCTTGGGGTCAAACTCACAATAATCCTCCT
>JBEGTP010000302.1:0-2914 GCA_041179365.1 Pseudomonadota bacterium | reverse complement strand
CATGCGGCGCATCCGCGCTTCTGCTCGGTTGACCGCCAGCAATGTCCGCATCCGCATGAGCACAATAGCGGCGAAGAGCAAGGTAAAACCCGCGAGCGTATAGCCCAAGGGCCAAAGAATCGGCCCGGCAATCGCTGAGCCCTTCATGGTGATGCTCGGCGGCTGGTGAAGCGAATTCCACCACGTGACCGAACCGTGAATGATGGGGATGTTGATCGCCCCGACGATGCCGAAAAGGGGCAAGGCTTTGCTCGGCTCAGCTGTATCGCGCTTGGCGTTCGCGAGGGCAATATAGCCCATGTAGAGAAAGAGCAGGACGAGCATTGATGTCATCCGGCCATCCCATTCCCACCACGTGCCCCAAGTTGGTTTGCCCCAGATTGAACCCGTAACCAGACACAGAAAGGTGAAGACGGCACCCGGCAAAGCCATGGCGCGACCGGCAACAGCCGCCAAGGGATGACGCCAGACCAACTGCATCAGGCTGGCAATTGCAATGCCGCTCCACCCGGCCATGCCCAGCCAAGCCGCTGGAATGTGAATATACATGATCCGCACTGTCTCGCCCTGCAGATAGTCTGGCGGCGAAAGCACGAGGCCCGCGTAACAGCCATAAAGCAAGGTCGCCAACCCAGAGACCAGAAGCCACGGAGTCAAACGTTTGGCCAAGCTGACAAAACGGGTTGGATTAGCCAAAAAATGCATTTTCAAATCTCAGAAATCGAGTCGGTAACCGAGACTCATGAGAATGCCTCGCTCGGTATTGGTGCTCGGTATACCACCAACTGTCGTTTTTTGAGTCGAGAAATTGCCCCCAAATTCAAGCTCAATTTCGGATTGGCGGATGGGGTAGTAATTGAAGCGCAGCGTTGGCTGAAATTGGCGGAACGTGCCGTCGATCACCTTGTCCGACCGGTATCCATAGCGCATCCGCGGGCTAAAGCGGAATTTGCTCGTCACCGGGATCCGGGCGTTGATATCAAATGTATAGGTTCGCGCGCGCGGCGTATCGGCAAAACGAGCGCCCAAAATGTAGATGTCATTGGAAAAGACGAGCCCGCTGCCAACGAGCTGCGCACCGTAATAATATTCAGTGCCCGTTGAGTCGGTTGCGGGAATAAGCGTTGCCGGAAAGACTGTGGATGACGCCAAAACCTTGGCGGATCCAGGCGAGCCACCCGTATGGGTCATCGTGAAATCGAGGTTGGTCTGGAGCTTTTTGGTCAATGGACGCGAGTAGGAAACGGTCAGCGATTTCGCCACAATCGTGTTGTCGCGCGCTAAATCATAGATCTGTGCGTCGGTAAAAGGTCCGCGCAGGTCTTGCAGAACCTCGATTGGGAAGAGCCCGCCGGGCAAGATTTGGCCGGCCAATCCATTGAGCACGTTCCACGTCGTGAGCAGCGGTGACTGTCGGTAATCTGCGGTAATGCTGATGCTGGATTGATCTTTCAACGTGTAGTTCAGCGTCAGCAATCCGAGATTGAGGCGCTTATAGTGCACGTCATAGTCGGCGATCATATAGGCATTAAATTGGCCTTTAAGATACCGGCCTTCAATCCCGAGCGCCTGACGATCAATCAGCCCTGGTGACCGCTCATCATACCAATAAAGAGTTGTCTGAAACTTGTCATTGCGCGCGCCAAGATCAACGCTCGCGCCGTAGAAGTAGCGGTCTGAGCGGACGTAGATGTCGCGGGCGCGCAGCACTGGAGTTCCGCCAACAAAGTTAAATTTAACGCGGGGGCGCGCTTGCCAGCCGATGAGACCGCCATCGAACCGGCCAAGAACGCCCGACCCGTTGCGGGTCTGACGGCCAATGCGCGCGGAGAGATTCGACACATGGTCATTCACATCTAGGTAGAGCGCGCTCAGTGTCTTCACATCGCCGCTGCGAAAGGAAATGGCGCCCGTCACGGGATCGACCAGCTGAGTCTTTGCCCGAAAGCTTTTGGTGTAGGAGCCCGACGCACGCAGGGTCATTTGCGTCCGGTCATCGCCACCCGAAATGGTAACATCTGCGTTGCTCAGCAGCTGGTTAAGATTAACAGCATTATCGACGACAGGATCATTGTTCGGGTCGTTTGGATTGAGCGGGTTCGTTGTCACAAATTTATTCGAGCTTTGATCGCGGAAGTAGAATTGCGAGAAGCTTCCGCGCACACCCCAACGCCAACCATTTTTGCCCCCTGCGGCGGTCTTCCGCTGGCCATCGGGAGTGCGAAGCTCTGGGCCCGTCGCGGAGCCTGTGCCACCCGCGAGGCCTGCGAGACGCTGCCGGACGCGATCTGAACCCTCGCCGGTTGGGTAACGCCGCAGATATTCATCATATTCTGCGCGGGCCTGTGCACTTTGATTTTTGCGCTCGCGCGTCAACCCCAGAAGCTCAAGGGCGCGCGGTGTATTGGCATTTTCTGGATAGGCTAGGGCCTTGGTAAGCAATTGAACGGCGCGGTCATTATCGCCCGCTTTAATGGCGGTTTCCGCGTCGGCAACAGCCTTTGCCGTTGCGGCGGTATCAGGCTCAGACGCCTGAACCCCGGTTTGCGGTGTCGCTGATGCGACCGATGTTTTTGAGCCGACGACCATGCGCGTCGCCACGCCCTGCTCGCGCTCTTGCGCTGTCACTTTAACGACCCAAGCTTCGGGATAGTCGGGCAGAAATTTGAGGCGCGCGGCCTCGGCGGCCTCACGCGATGGGTAAAAGCCGAGCCGCCGCCGGTGCCAAGTTTGGCCGTCGCGTTCATAGCGGGTTTCGTAGCTGACTAAGCCTTCAAATTTACTGACTTGATTGGCTGGCACGTCGCCAAGGTCGCCCGGCTGAGACGTCAAATTGACGACGTAAAGCCCGGCAGGAATAGCAATGTCTGGCTGGTTGGGCGCAGGCGGGGTGCCGGGCGCTGAGCCCGATACG
>JBEGTP010000301.1:0-4729 GCA_041179365.1 Pseudomonadota bacterium | reverse complement strand
AGTCACTTCGGCACCTGCGTCACCGAGCGCGGCGGCTGCGGCCAAGCCAATGCCGCGGCCGGCCCCCGTCACGATCGCGCGGCGACCCTCGAGCCGGAAGGATGGGGTCATGGGAAGGATCACGCCTCCGCCTTCCCGGCATAAGGGATATTTTTGCCGCCGTAACGCCGCACGCGTATATTGGCTTGTTCACCGTGCCCGGCAAAGCCTTCGAGCGCGCAAAGTCGGGAGCAATATTCGCCGATCAGCGCGCTCGCTTCATCGGTCAAAACGCGCTGATAGGTGCAGGTTTTGAGGAACTTGCCGACCCATAATCCGCCGGTATAGCGCGCCGCCTTTTTGGTAGGCAGGGTGTGGTTCGTGCCGATCACCTTGTCACCGTAGGAAACATTGGTGCGATTGCCAAGGAACAGTGCGCCGTAGTTGGTCATGTGTTTCAGGAAATAATCAGGATCAGCCGTCATCACCTGCACATGCTCTGAGGCGATCTCATCGGCGATGCGGACCATTTCTGCGTCATCCTCGGCGACAATCACTTCTCCAAAACTCTCCCACGCGCGCCGTGCTATGTCGGCTGTGGGAAGGATCATCAGAAGCCGCTCAACCTCCTTCATCGTCTCTTCGGCCAGCTTTCGCGAGGTCGTGAGAAGAATTGCGGGGGAATCTGGGCCGTGTTCTGCCTGCCCGAGCAAATCGGTTGCTGCAAGTTCGCCGTCACACCCAATTTCATCGCAGATAACAAGCGTTTCGGTGGGTCCCGCAAAGAGATCGATCCCGACGCGCCCGAACAATTGTCGTTTTGCCTCTGCCACAAACGCATTACCTGGCCCGACCAGAATGTCGACCGGCGCCATGGATGCCGTCCCGATCGCCATCGCGCCAACGGCTTGAATGCCGCCGAGCGCGTATATCTCATCGGCCCCGGCCATGGCTTGAGCCGCGACAATAGCGGGGGCAAACTTGCCTTGGAAAGGCGGCGCGCAAGTCGCGACGCGCTTTACCCCCGCGACCTTGGCCGTGATAACTGACATATGGGCGGAAGCAAGCAGCGGATATTTACCGCCAGGTACATAGCAACCAGCCGCGTTTACCGGCACATGACTATGCCCAAGGATAACGCCAGGAAGCGTCTCTACCTCCACATCTTTCATCGAATCGCGTTGGATTTGGGCAAAGTTTCGCACTTGTTTTTGCGCGAATTCGATGTCCTTCAAATCTTGGCCGGAGAGCTGATCGATGCAGGATTGAATCTCAGCGGCGCTCAGGCGGTAATCCTCTCGGTCCCAGCCGTCGAACTTAATTGAGAGCTCTCGCACTGCTTCGTCGCCCCGCGCCTGGATATCGGCGAGAATTCCTTCCACCGTATCGCGTACTTTGCGATCAGTATCTGCCTTGGTTTCGGCGGTCGCGCCACGCTTGAGCCATTCGGCCATGTCGAACTCCTCTTTCAGTTACATCGTCTTTGCCAAAGGCCGCTCGATCAAACCAATTCAAATTATCCATGGAAACTATCGACCCTATCCCTTTGCATCGGTCCCATCATTCGGGCTAGGCAATGATCAATAGTGGAAAAGGGAATATAATGCGCCTCGCAACGTTGAAAAATGGCACGCCCGATGGGCAACTGGTTATCGTCTCGCCGGACGCCAGCGGTTGCGCCGCAGCACCGGTAGCAACCCTTCAAACGGCCATGGAGAATTGGGACGACATCTTACCGCAGCTTTTGGCGGTCACTGTGTTTGATCAGGCGCTGGAGGACGTTATCGCGCCCCTTCCGCGTGCGTGGCAATGGCTTGATGGATCGGTCTATGCGAGCCACGGCGCACTGATGGATAAGACGCTCGGGATTGAAAAGCCACCTGTCGACTTTCCGCTCATGTATCAGGGCGTTTCGGACAAGTTTTACGGCCCAACCGACGATGTCATCATGGCGAGTGAAGCCCTCAACATCGATTTTGAAGGTGAGTTTGGCATCATCACCGATTTCGTGCCGATGGGCACGAGTGCCGCAGACGCATTCAAACACATCAAGCTCATTGTCCAGATCAATGACTGGTCGCTCCGCGCGCTCGCAGGAACGGAGATGAAGACCGGTTTTGGCTGGGTCCGCGCGAAGCCGCCGTGCAGTATGGCCCCCTTCGCGGTGACGCCAGACGCGCTCGGTGCGGAATGGCGCGATGGTCGTGTCTGTCTTGACCTTTTGGTCGATTGGAATGGAGAGCGCTTTGGCGCTGCCAATGGGGAACCGATGGGCTATGGCTTTCACGAGCTTGTCTCTCATGCGGCGCAAACGCGCAACCTCGTTGCCGGGACGGTCATTGGCTCTGGCACTGTATCCAACGAAAATTTCCGTGAGTGTGGCTCTTCCTGCATCGCTGAGCGGCGCGGGATCGAGATCGTCGATGAGGGCGAGGCCAAGACAGATTTCATGCGCTACGGCGATACTGTGCGCATGCAAGGGACAATGAAGGATGGCCGCGCGCCATTTGGCGTCATCAATCAGAAAGTGGTAAAACCATGATGCTCTCACTGAAACAAGCGCTCACGATAGCCCAAGTCACGTTGGAGGAGGGCGCTCGACAAGGCTTTGCACCTTTATGTGTTGTCGTGCTTGACGCAGGTGGCCACGCGCTGGCGCTTCTGCGCGATGAGAAGGCATCGATATATCGGCCCGAAATCGCAATGGCAAAAGCGGCTGGCTGTCTTGGCATGGGCTTTGGCGGGCGCGAGATCGCCAAACGCGCCACTGCCGTCCCTGGCTTCATCGCGGCTCTAAATGGCATCTTTCCGAAGGGCATTTTGCCTGTTCCTGGCGGAGTGCTGATCCGGGACGGAGCGGGCGCTTTGATTGGGGCGGTCGGCGTGACGGGCGACACCTCTGACAATGATGAGATCAGCGCGCTGGCCGGTATCGCTGCTGCGGGATTGGTAGCGGATACGGGCGCATGAGCGAGACACTCATCACAAATGTTCGGATTTTCGATGGGACGGGGGCCGCGCCCTTTATGGGGCAGGTGCTCATCGCACATGAGAGCATCGCGGACGTTCTCGGCGTTGATGCCGTGGTGTCAGATGCGAATGTAAAAGTGGTCGATGGCCAAGGTCGGTTGCTTATGCCCGGCATGGTAGAAGCGCACGCGCATTTGACTTGGCCGAGCTCGATTGAGCGCGTCATCAACGCGATGAAGGTACCGCTTGATGAGCATGTCGCCGTCACCGAAGCCAATGCGCGGATCACGCTCGATGCTGGGTTTACAAGCGCTTATTCAGCCGGGTCGCTTGGCGAGAAGATCGAGCCAGCGCTGCGCGACAGGATCAATGCGGGGGAAATCCCCGGACCGCGTCTGCGCGCCTCAGCGCTTGAAAAGGGTGCGGAAGGCGTGATGGGCGTGCCCGAGGGACATGATCCAACGCATGATCGGGATATTCCTGGTTTGCGCGCCTATGTGAAGCAAATGAAAGTGCAGGGCTGCGACACGATCAAGTTTCTGATGTCGAGCGATGAAGCCTTTCAGCGCGGCGGTTCGCAAATCCTGATGTATTCGCCCGAAGAATGTCAGGCGATTGGAGAGGCTGCCCGCGAAGCTGGCGTCTGGCTTGCCTGTCATGCGCAGGCTGCCGAAGCGATCAAGCGCGCTGTTCGGGCAGGGTTCCGCGCGATCTTTCATTGCACCCATGCCGACGAAGAAGCGCTCGATTTGTTGGAGGCGAACCGAGATACCGTGTTCGTCGCGCCCGCGCCGGGGTTGCTGTACGCCCGCTGCTACGGCGCGCAGGATTTTGGTATCGGTCCCGCCGAGGCCGAAGCCATGGGCGCGCGCGGCGGACTCGATGCAATGATCCGTCTCATGCCCGAAATGAAGCGACGCGGTATCCGCGTTCTGCCCGGTGGAGATTACGGCTTTCCCTATAACGTCGTGGGTCACAACGCGCGTGATTTGCAGATCTTTGTCGAGCAATTCGGCTTCACGCCAACCGAAACGCTAGTCGCCGCCACCAAACAGGGCGGTGAACTCATGGGCATGAAGGTCGGTGTGATCGCTAAAGATTGGCTGGCAGATTTGCTGCTGGTGGATGGCGATCCGCTTTCAGACATCACTGTCTTGCAAGACAAATCCCGCCTCTCCGCAATCATGCAGGGTGGTTCATTTCGCAAATTGGAGCTTTCCGCATGACCGAACTGAGCGATTCTGGCCTTCCCCCTGTTCAGCGCGTGGTGACAGGCCATGACGCGCAGGGTCGCGCGGTGTTTAAATCGGAGGACGTCACGCCGACCAAGTTGATTCCGAGTGGTGATGCCAGTTTCCTGCTTATCTGGACGACCGAGACGGTCCCGGCGGATAATAATGACGAAACCGATGGCCGCCTCCGCGATGCAGGGCTGACGCTCAACCAAGGCTCGGTCATCCGCATCGTCGATATGCTGCCGGGCAAGGAAAGCCCGATGCACCGCACCAACAGCATCGATTACGGGATTATTCTAAAAGGTGAGATCGAACTTGAGCTTGAAGACGGTGCCAAAAGCACCGTACGCGAAGGCGGCATCATCATCCAGCGCGGCACCAACCACCTATGGCGCAACGTGACGGGCGAGCCAACGCGCATTGCGTTTATTTTGATCGAGGCCCCGGCGTACATACACGAAGGCGCGCCGCTTGAGGAGCATAAGCCGTAGGGGGGGGGAGTCTCGCCTCTCCGCAATCATGCAGGGTGGTTCATTTCGCAAATT